>DODG01000368.1:1353-6234 GCA_003509065.1 Acidobacteriota bacterium | reverse complement strand
ACTTGCGATGCAATGTAGGCGCGTGTTGTATCAATGGCTGCCTTTAGATAAGCTCCGTCATCGATTGCCACACGTGGCGCTACCAGACGTCCTTCCATGCAAGCACTCTCCCGAAGTTCAGCAAGAACTTCAGCTGTGATCTGTCCACTAACTCTGCCAAGAACTTTAATCGATTGAGCAAATATCTTGCCATGCACCTGACCATCAATTCCTACTGCAACGCCATGTTCAGGCAAGTTCACGGTCCCTTCAACATGACCATTTATAATTAGGTGCTCTTCGGCGTAGATTTCACCTGTAATGGTGATTCCAGCTCCTAGTAATGTAATGGACTCCGGCTGGCTCTCTTTTTCGGTTTGACCTCTTGCTTGAGACGTAAGCGATGTAAAAGTCCGGTCGATGTTGTGATTCGTTAATTTATTCATGTGCTGAGCACGTGTAACGTTTTATTAGGTGGTTTTAATTACGAGTTGAGGTATTTCCTCAATAGTGCCTCATTTCCAATAGTCTGGCAACAATCGACAACTCCTTTTGGTTCGTGCTCGTAAAATGGAGCGGGAGACGGGGATCGAACCCGCGACCAACGGCTTGGGAAGCCGTGACTCTACCGCTGAGTTACTCCCGCATTGGACGGCTGTGCCATTTTATCAAACATTTCTAGTCTTAACGATTCCATTTACGGTTATCAATCTTCACTTCGTATGAGAGCGATTATTTCATCGCGACGGGTTGCCATGATTGACGGAGTATTGCCTTCAAGATTTAGTCGAATCAAAGGTTCGGTATTTGAAGGGCGAACATTGCAATGCCAAGTATCGTATGCGATGGACACTCCATCCATGCAATCGATAGTCCCATCAGCATAATGAGTTTTGAGTTTCTCTAAAATTTGTGGAATCTCATTCATTGAGTTAACGGTAGAGTTGATTTCGCCAGAGATAAAATATTGTTCCCGCAACGGTGCCAGTAATTCCCGTAGTGTCTGATTTTTCTTGGACATTAATTCAAGAATCAAAAGCGCTGGGATAAATCCATTGTCTGCATAAAAGTTATCTCGAAAGTAATAATGCCCCGTTACTTCTCCACCGAAGACAGCGTCTTCTTCACGCATTCGTTTTTTAAAGAAAGCATGACCGACGCGATTCATTAGCGCACTACCATTGTGGCGAGCAACGAGATCTTTAACCGCATAACTGGCGCGAACATCATAAATAATTTTTGATCTAGGATGTTTAAGTAAAAACGCTTCCGCCAACAGGGCTGTCACGAAATCACCAGAAATAAACTCGCCAGTCCCATCCACGAAAAAACAGCGATCCGCGTCACCATCCCAGGCAATTCCAGCGTCTGCACCGGAACTAATCACAGCGCTAACCAGATCCTGTCTATTTTGTTTGATTAGTGGATTTGCTTCATGGTTTGGAAATGTGCCGTCTACTTCGAAACAAAGTCGAGTTGTCTGACATGGCAACCGATCAAACAACAATGGCGCGACAAGTCCTCCGATACCACTTCCAGCATCAAGGACCAGATGAAAAGGCTTAATGGATGATATGTCAATGAATGAAAGAACGTGATTCACGTATTCGTTGAAACGGTTTGCCTTACTGTATGAACCTTTTGATTTGTGTGTGGATAGACCTAATTGTTCTGAAAGAATGTCTCGAATGTCTGATATTCCGGAATCGCCGCTTAGTGGAATTGCATTCTGGGCCACAAGTTTGACGCCATTGTAAGCTTGGGGATTATGAGACGCTGTAATTTCGGCTCCTCCATCGTGCTGGTCCTTCACAGTGACGTAGTACAACATGTCCGTGCCGATAAGGCCGTAATCTACAACATCGGCACCTTGACTTCGGGCCCCTTCAACAAACGCTGATGCCAAGCTTGGTGACGACAATCGCATATCTTGACCGACGGCGATACGCTTAGCCTGCAGGTGGGAAACAAAAGCTTGCCCAATGTCTCGAAAGGCTCCTTCATTTACCTCGCTTGGATATAAGCCTCGGATATCGTAAGCCTTAAAAATTGTCGGGTTGATTTTTGACATCGAATTTAAACTCTACTCAAAACGTTATAGCAGGTCCGCCAATCCTGGATTCGTCCTCGATGATGGTGCCCTTTATAGGCTCGATATCGTTTCCAATTTTACAGGCGTGACCAATAATCAGATGGCGAAGAACGGTGCGGCTTCCAATTGTGGTATGAGGCCAGATGATCGAGTGTTCAAGCACGGCGCCTTCATGTATCTTGCAGTTACGATTAATCACTGCGTATGGTCCAATTTTAGCACCAGACTCAACGGTAACGTTTTCACCGATAAAGCAGGGCCCAATGAATTGAGCTGTTTCCGATATGTTCGCGCTAGGACTCAGAACGACTTGATCGGCTCTTGAAGAGCGAAAGGGCTGGACATTGAATTGTCGGTCCATGATATCCCAGTGTATTTGTCGGTATTTTTCTGGAGTTCCGATGTCGATCCAGTAACCGTGAGAAATGTAAGCTTGGAATTTCTCTTTATTTTCAATTAAGGACGGGAAAAAGCTACGTTCCAGCGACCAATTGGTATTTTCTGGAATGCGGTCCAAAGTGTCTGACTCAAGAACATATATTCCAGCATTGATTGTGTTACTAGCAATATGGTCAGGTTCTGGTTTCTCGAGGAAGCACTTTACATTGCCGTCAAGGTCTGTCTCGACGAGACCGTAGGCTGCTGGATCGTCAACCTCTGTTAAGACGATAGTCGCTCGCGCATTGTGCTGACGGTGCCTATCGAGAACATCGGCCAGATCGAGTTCAGCTAATACATCTCCGTTAAAGACTAAAATGCTATCGTCGATGTATTGTTTCGCGTACCTAACTGCGCCTGCTGTTCCTAAAGGTGCTGGTTCTACAACGTAGCGTATCTTAAACGGAAATGATCCATCGGCCTTCAGCGAGTCTTCGATGCGATCTGGCTGGTAGTTCAGACTGAGGATTACTTCGTCAATCTCTGATATTTGAGCGAGTGCTTCCAGTTGGTAAGCCAGGAACGGTCTATCAAATATTGGAACGACTGGCTTGGGAGTCTTTAAGGTAAGTGGGCGTAACCGGGTTCCCATACCACCTACAAGCAGGATAGCTTTCATATTTAGCCTCGCACATTACCTGAATGCTTGGTTATGATGTTTTGTCAGGCTACAATTGTTCCTCTACATGCTGGTAAAGGCAATATGCGTCGAATGAATTTACCAAACTCTTTGACTCTCGCCAGAATATTTCTGATTCCTATACTTGTGGTTGTGTTGCTTACAAACTTTGAGGGGCGACTCATTTTCGGTGTCCGCAAAGAATTAATTGCCGTGATTATTTTCGGGATCGCAGCTTTTACTGACTGGCTTGATGGATATTTGGCAAGACGTCGCCATCAAGTGACGACTCTTGGTCAGCTAATGGATCCTCTCGCAGACAAGCTTCTCATAACTGCTGCCTTTATTTCTCTCGTGCAAATGGATTTGGCGCCAGCATGGATGGTGGCAATTATCCTAGGGCGCGAAATTGGTATTACCGTGCTCAGAAGCATTGCTTATTCCAAGGGTATTACGATTGAGGCTTCTGTATTAGGAAAAATTAAAATGGTGGCGCAGGTTGCAGCCATCGTGTTGTTAATTCTGGGAAGAGATTATCTGCAGGAATTTTTTATCTTTGGGGAGATAGCTCTGTGGGCTGTCCTTCTAACGGCTCTCGGTTCTGCCTTTGATTATTATCGAAAATACCATCATGCTATCAGCCTTAGATGAGCAGGGGTTTTATCCTTCATAGTAAATCCTGTGTAAGTCTGTGTTCGGCGTTACGGTGAAGACTTTTTTAACTCTGCGATTCTTACGGTCGCAGCTGTAGTCCATTCACTACTAGCAAATTCATCTATAAGCCGTTCGAAGTACGGTAATGCTTCAGCTTCTGAGTTCATTCTCATGAGGGATTCGGCTAGATAATAATAGGCGTGGTCTAGGTCGCTGAATTCTGGGTCGTCTTTTAAAAGCTTACGGAGGCGTTGTATGGCACCAGGCCACCAGCGGTGATCAAAGTAGAAACGGGCGACGCGTAGTTCTGATATTGCTTGGAGGTCTTTAACCTCTCGAAGTGCTGTTAGTGTCTCGTCGCGGTATTGACTCTCTGGATAAGTGTCGAGAAAAAGATTAAACGCTTCAATCGCACCTTGCGTTTGTGTTTGATCGCGGTCTGGGCCAAGTGTCGCTTCAAGATAGGTCATTCCGATTAGGTATTGTGCATAACCGGCTCGAGCATTGGTTGGAAAAAAACGGAGAAACTCTTCAAATTCGTTCCTTGCTTCGATCAGTGAAATGAGCCCACCTTGTAAATAATAGGATCTACCAAGTTCAATTTTTGCGTCGAAGCGATATGAACTTTGTGGGAAGGTGTCAACAATTCGTCGGAAGAGTGCACGTGCACGAAGCCACTTTCTCTCTTCCATTGCGGCTTGTCCGGTTTCGTATAAATACGTGTCGGGTTCAGGATGACCTTCAGGTATATTGTCGAACACGGTAGGTGCGCAGTTCACACTAAAGATCAATATGATGGCTGCAAGAAACTGAATGCCAGGTAGCGATCTTCCGTAGGTATCTAGACCCATTACGAGAACGCCTTAGTGCTCGACATCCACTGGTATTCTGCCTGAATCCCATCTGCTAGGGAAACCGCAGGTTCATAGTTTAAATCCTGACGGGCTCGTGTTATATCAGCGTAAGTATCCCGCATATCACCGCGCTGACTTGTTTCATATTTAATGTCTAGCGTTCGACCTATGCACGAGGAAATTAGATCGAGTGATTGAGAGAGTGTGACGGGAGACCCACCGCCTATGTTGTATATATTGCCTGA
>DODG01000368.1:0-955 GCA_003509065.1 Acidobacteriota bacterium | reverse complement strand
GTCTGTTGACCATCACCGTATAGAGTGATCGAAGATCCGCTTATTGCTGCTGTCAAGAATCTATGAAATGCCATATCAGGGCGTTGACGCGGTCCGTAAACTGTAAAATATCGAAGAGAAACGGTCGGAAGTCCGTAACTTCTATGGTACAGCATGCAGAGATGTTCCGCCGCTAGTTTTGTTAATCCGTAGGGTGAGATCGGTAGCGGCAGCGCATCTTCACGCATCGGCAATGGAGCTTTCTCCCCGTACACAGAGGAGCTTGATGCATAGACAAAGCGCTCTATCTTACTTTTTAGACAAGCCTCCAATAGGGTCTGTGTAGCATTAATGTTAAGAGTTGTGTACACGCTAAAATTCATGCCCCAACTCGTGCGGACCCCAGCCTGTGCTGCTAAATGAAATACATGTGTACAATCACGAAGGTAGGTTGAAAGATCCATCGCTTCTATAGATCCCTCGACGAGTTGAAATCGTGAGCTAGCGCTCAATTTCTCGAGATTGGCGATTTTGATCTCCCGAGCATAATAATCGGTGAATGAGTCGACACCAATTACATCCGCACCCTCTTGAATCAATGATTCTGCAAGTTGTGATCCGATGAATCCTGCGACTCCAGTGACAAGCGCCTTCATTTAAGACCTACACAAATTCGATCTGGAAGTCGGCAAGGTCGACCTTGATTGTTGACAGCGGCATGAACAGTGCGGCCTGAGACATTTATTGCCTTGTCTGACCGTCGTACAATTTCATAATCGAACGCGATCCTTACGGGTGACAAGAGAGTGCCTTTGGTGCCAATCTCAAGTTCGTCGTCATAATGCGCGGACTGGCGATATTGGCATTGCGCTTCAATGACGGGAAGAGCTATACCCGAATCTTCCATCTCTCGATAACTCCAGCCTAGACTGCGCAGTAATTCGGTTCGGCCAATTTCGAACCAAACAAAGTAGTT
>DODG01000303.1 GCA_003509065.1 Acidobacteriota bacterium | reverse complement strand
TTCATTCGTTCTGGATGACGAACCGGTGCTGGCGTTCCAGCAAAGTACCGAACTGGCCGCACACAAGCAAAAAGGTCTAAAACCTGACGTAAAGTTACGTTCAGGCTCCTAATTCCACCGCCAACCGGTGTCGTAAGCGGTCCTTTTATTGCGACTTTATAGTTTCTGATCGCCTCGATTGTTTCAGCAGGCAACCATTCACCCAACTCTGCGTTTGCCTTTTCACCAGCAAGCACCTCGAGCCACGCAACACGCCGCTGACCATTAAATATTTGCTTCACTGCAGCATCAAACACCCGCACGCTCGCAAGCCAGATATCAGGTCCGACACCATCACCTTCAATAAATGGAATGATGGGAACGTCGGGGACCACCAGTGTACCGTTTTGCCAAGTAATCTCTTCGCCTTCTGAGTCCGGCGTAGTTTTGGTTGGTTCAGACATAAATTATTAGGGATCCAATCACGAGGTACCGTTAGCGTTCATAGGGTTAGTTATGCACATTAGGTCACTGACCCGTCAGACAACTCGAAATGTTCACAGATTCTGTGGAAAACCCTGTGGAAAACATAACGTCCAAGGTCAATCACCACTTCAATAAGGGATGTTCCTGCGGTTTGCACCACTATGGTGCGAACGAGATGCATTGAGCAAAGGTCGATACCAACTCTTAACTCACATTATACTGTAAGCATTCCGGAGTGTACGGCCATGTATTTACGTCGACCCGTTAATCATTTCTCAGGGTTCCTGAAACCAAGGCCTAAATAGGTGATAAAGAAGTTATTTTTTTCAGTTCTAGTAGCACCTCTAGTGTTGTATCTCTCTGTCCTTCGAACAGAGACGTTTGCTATGAAGCAAACAATGGTCTTGCAAGAAAGCTCACCCGACAGAACGGAATCAAGCACTGACGAGTCGATAGAAGATGGTAAACGGTCGTACATCGAATGGTGCGTTGATTGCCACGGTGAATCCGGTTCCGGCGATGGTCCACTTGCAGGTCTCGTCAGGGAACCTCCATCTGACCTAACCGATGATGTCTGGAGCACGGGTGGAACTGATGAAGATCTTATAACCGTTATCCGCAACGGCACCCGAACAGGAATGCGGGGGTACGACAGTAAATTCGATGCAGTGGAATTACAAAATCTCGTCAATTATATCCGGACATTAGATAAACAATCTTCACCTCCAAATTATGACTAAGGTTGAAAAAGTAGACGGAAATAGCCCGACTAACACCACCAAAGCCGGACAAACTCCAAAAATCGTCATCGTCGATGGACTCTCAAATTCGGTTACGGATTTGTTGCACCAAGAAGGATGGCAGGTTGAAGTGTTCACCGGATCGTCTCGAGATGAACTCGTTAATAGCTTGAGAGATGCGGAAGGCCTGATAATTCGAAGTGCCACACAAGTAAACTCCGCTCTGTTGTCTTCAGCTCCCCATCTCAAAGTCGTTGCACGGGCTGGCACAGGAGTCGACAACATCGACCTCAAGACTGCAAGTGAACTCGGTATTCTCGTGCTGAATTCACCAGGCGCTAACAGCATCAGTGTTGCAGAACACACCTGCGCCTTAATATTGACACTGGGACGATCCATAGCACGAGCCGACGCTGATATGAAGAGGGGCGCATGGACAAAGCAAGAACTGCTAGGAACTGAGCTTTGGCGGAAAACCTTGGGCCTTGTCGGGCTAGGCCGAATTGGACAGGAAGTCACGTCTCGAGCACAAGCCTTCGGCATGAGAATCCTAGCCCACGACCCTTATATCTCTGAAGAGATAGCAAGAAATCTCAACGTGGAGCTGGTATCTCTCGACGAGTTATGCGCACAGTCAGATTTTTTGAGTTTACACGTGCCATCCAGTGTTGACACATTCAATATGTTTGATGCGGATCGACTTAGTAAATGCAAGCCTGGTTTGCGATTAATCAACACTGCTCGTGGTAGTCTAATTGACGAGGCCGCGCTGGCTGATGCTATAGAATCAGGACACATCGGTGGCGCCGGACTTGATGTTTTCTCTCAAGAACCTCCAGCCGATACCCGTCTCACGAGATTACCAGAGGTGGTGGCTACTCCACATATTGCTGGTTCTACCGAAGAGGCCCAAGAGCTCGTCGGTGTGGAGGCTGCCGCTAGTGTCAGAGACTACCTTCGCTTAGGTATCATTCGTAATGCTGTTAATTTTCCAGCAATTGCACCTGAGGAGACCCAGCGCTTACAACCATTCGTCAACTTGGCTCAAAAGATTGGCGCTTTCGTGGCACAACTAGCAAAAGGCCGCATTAAAACCGTGAGTATCCGATATTACGGTGAATTGGCAACGGGAAAAAACGAGCTACTTGTCGGTGCTGTATTGATGGGACTTTTCAAGACAATGCTGTCAACAACCGTTTCATTAATTAATGCGCGCGCATTAGCTCGGGACCGCGATGTAGAGATAATTGAATCGCATAGTACCCGACCTCGAGATTTCACCAGTCTTTTAGCCGTGAGACTTGAGACTTCCCTTGGACAGTTATGGGTTGAGGGTGCCCTCTTCGAGCACGGTGGTCCTCGGGTTGTGCTCCTCGACGGTGTTGAAATTGAAGCGTCCATCGAAGGAACCAGCATAGTGATCCGTAATCTCGACGAACCAGGTGTCGTTGGTACGATAGGTGCGGTCCTTGGAGAACATGGCATAAATATTGCGGAATTCGCTCTCGGTCGTGATTCAACAGGAGCCGTCGCCGTCGTGAATATCGATGAATCAACGCACACTGAAAAACTAAAACCTGATGGTACGGTAATCAGGGCCTTACTAGCGAATCCGGCTATAAAAAGTGCTGACTTAGTACGAATATGATCTGCAAAGTGAACAGTATTCCAATCTAACAATCATTCAGGTTCACATTAGCAATGTAACGCTAGCGGGGTGCATTTATGGTAATCTTCATCGTGCACCCTGAAACAGGAACGAATCCGCTATCCCATCCGGCTTCAGCACTATCCATTATCGCAATCATTCCTTCTCGGTTCGGTTCCACGAGATTTCCTGGAAAACCACTGATTGACATCGCTGGACGGCCCATGATTGAACACGTCTACAGACGAGCTGCTGCGGCCCCCTCACTCGATAGAATTCTGGTAGCAACAGATGATGAACGAATTCGTGAAACTGTCGAGACATTTGGCGGCGAAGTTCGCATGACACGAGCGACTCACAAAACTGGAACCGACCGTCTTGCCGAAGTCGCCGAACACTTAACGTGCGACCTTATCGTTAATATCCAGGGAGATGA
>DODG01000346.1 GCA_003509065.1 Acidobacteriota bacterium | reverse complement strand
TCAATGTTCCTGTGGATTTAGAAAGTTTCGCTGAAGAACATCGTCGGAATGAAGAGGCGCTAGAACAGGATATTTTTAGGATATGTGGAATCTTGCTCAGCGAGCGATCAAAACGTGTGCCCCCTGGGATAGACGACAAGATTTTGACGTCTTGGAACGCTCTAATGGTCAAGGCTTTTGCAGAAGCGGGGGCATTATTCGAAAATTCAGTGTGGATCGATATCGCAGAAAAAAACGCTCGATTTCTTTTGAGTGTGATGAAGGATCGAGAAGGACGCTTGCTGCATAGCTATAAAGCTGCAGATAATTCATCATCCGAAACAAGTGACGGACCGCGGATTCTGGGGTATCTAGATGATCATGCCTACTTTATCGATGCTCTGATTACACTGTACGAATCTACCTTCGATTATTTTTATATTGAAGTCGCGCAAAACTTGGCTGATCATATGATTCGGCGGTTTTGGGATCAAGAATCAGAAGTTTTTTATGACACTTCACTGGAACATTCAAAATTAATTGTCCGTCCCAGAGATATTCTCGATAACGCTGTCCCTTCAGGTGGCTCGATTGCCGCTTTGTCGTTGCTTCGACTGAGCTCCCTGACAGGGGAATCTTGTTATGCCTCAAAAGCGGAATCTTCAATTAAGTCACTGGTGCCACAAATGCGACGAGCGCCCTTATCGGTCACTTCCTGGATTAGTGCAACTGATTTTTTGAAAACGGACTCTAACCAAATTGTATTGCTCGGAAATCCTGAAGATCCACTTCTGACTGAAATGCTTCGTGAAGTGCGCTCTAGATATTTGCCTAACCTTGTATTAGCCGGGGCGGGGCGCCATGATCCTAATGATGAAAAATCCCCGTTATTACATGGAAAGGACATGTTGAAGGGTAAGCCGACGGCTTATGTTTGCAAGGACTACATTTGCAAGGTGCCGGTTAGTAGTGCGCCCGAACTATCTGATCAACTTGATTGATCAAAATCATCGGTAGATTCAGGTTCTGAGTTTTTTAACTCTGTTGATTCTTGTTGTTCCATGGCCTGCTTCGCTGCGCGTGCATCTGCCTGCCTGTCGAATCGTTCGCGAACCAATGCCAGTCCAACACCCACAGCCCCACCAGCTACTCCCATTATTGTCAGCAGGGGGCCAGCAGTTGCTCTACACATTAATGTTCTAAATCCGTTCTATTTGTTACAAAAAGGGGTCTGATTTTTTAATTGAATGGTCGTTTTATGTCAGGATGTAACTAGTTTGCCAGATCTCTTTTTTCGAACCGCCATATGGCAATTACTAGAGCGATGGCTGCGATGCATACCATCGTCATGCAGTGTACAGGGTTGATGCCGTTGATTATTACGTCATTGGCGTTGAAGTAATAAAAAACCGAGATGAAGCGTAACGGGTCGAGAGCATCTACAACGGATAAGAATGTATCAAGTAAAAACCCGATTATTGCCACTGACGCTGCAAATCCACCCGCAAGGCTTTTCTTGCCAGTCGATGCCCCAATGGCCAAAGCGATCAGGCCCAAGGTGATACCTAGTACGTAGAGACTGAATATTGCTTGCGTAGTCCCGGTCAGCGATAGACCAAACCCTGCGATTTTTGATCCTCCGATGATCCCGATCCATAGAGCTATCGAGAGCGCGAATAACCCGGTTAGCAAGGCTCCTGCCTTTTGTAGTAAAACTTGTTTGCGAGATACAGGGTTTGCTAATAGTTGGTCTAGGGAATGCGATTCTTCTTCTCCGGCTATCGCTCCGGCACCAGCAATAATAGCGAATACGCCAAATATCATTGGCCCCATGAATCCAAATACTTCTGCATTTAAAAAACCTTCGGGGGTCGTGTATGTGTCAGCATCTCCTATAAACGCCAGCATTGCTTCAGGAAGCTGCTCCAAAAAATCAGTTAAGCCTGTCGAGTCGCGTATCGTTGGATAAAAAAGAGTTACGTACAGTCCTAGGGCTATAGTTCCGATTGAGTAATAAATAATTGACTTTTTGGAATCTCTGAGAGATTTCAAGTAAACGTTATCTAACATTTAAATCTACTGTTTTGTCTGTTTGGCTGTAATAGGTCAAGAAGACTTCTTCCAAAGCGGGATGTCCGGACTGGATATTTACGACCGTGTGCCTTGCTGCCAATTTGATCAGAGAATCGACGCTTCCTGTGACATTACATGAGAGGTGATGGTCTTTGATTGTTACTTCGCTCACCCCATCAACCCCCTCGAATTCAGCTTTAGAAATGGCTTGTCCGAATTCGATTTCGATTTTGGTTACTGTTTGTTTACGTAATGTCGCTACCTCTTCTACAGCGACAATAGATCCTTCACGGATAATACCGACTCGGTCGCAAATAACTTCGACCTCTGGCAGGACATGGGATGAAACGAAAAGCGTTTTACCTGCTTCAGCTTCCTCCAATACGAGTGTGTGGAATTCTTGTTGTAGCAATGGATCGAGACCGGTTGTTGGTTCATCGAGAATTAATAATCTTGGATCGCTCATGAATGCTTGAATGAGTCCGACTTTCTGACGGTTGCCACGAGAAAGTTCGCCAATTTTTCGTGAAAGATCTAAATCGAATCTTTCGGCAAGTGCCTTGGCTTTCCTAAGGTGTCCTCCTCGAAGATTGGCAAAATATTGCAGTAACTCTTCAGCGGTTAACTTCTCATAGGTAATGAAATCACCTGGTAGGTAGCCTACGTTTCGGCGTATTTCTACAGAATCGGACCGCGAATCCATACCTAGGATGGTTACTGAACCAGAGGTAGGGCGTATGAAATCTAAAAAAATTCTAATACACGTCGTCTTACCTGCCCCGTTCGGACCCAGCAGGCCAAAGACTTCCCCTTCTTTGATGTCTAGACTCACACCGGAGATTCCACGGTGTATTCCGTAAAACTTGGTTAGATCCGTGGTGCTGATTGGACCTGTCATCGAGTAATTGTTCCATTCCAATCAGGTGGGTGATCAATAGATGGAAAGATATAAATGGCGCCAATGATCTTCCACAACACGTTGCTGATCATTTATTCGTCGCTCGCGTACTTTTCGAGCACTTTGCTAGGAAAATCACCATTTGAGTAGACCTTGGACACGTCATCTAATTCTTCTAGAGCATCAAGAAGACGCAGTGTTTGCATTGCACCTTTATCGTCTAGGGGAACCAATGTTGTTGGCACAAGTGCCAGTTCACCACTTTCAACGTTGATCCCTGATAGAGCCTCCACTCCTGATTTTACATCGGCGAAACTTTCGTAGGGCGCTGTTACCTGTACGGTTGTACCATCTACTTCTACGTCTTCAGCGCCAGCGTCTACAATTTCGAGAGCAATGTCATCAGGGTCCCCGTTTGTAACTTCGACAGTGATTAACCCTTTATTTTCAAAATTCCATGACACTGCCCCCGCTCCAGCAAGATTTCCACCAGCTCGTGTTATTTGTGCGCGGACTTCAGCAGCAGTTCGGTTCTTGTTGTCCGTAAGTGCTTCCACAATAATCCCCGCGCCTCCCGGACCGTAAGCTTCATAACTAATCTGTTCGAGGATGACTGCATCTCCGCCGATCCCCGCACCACGTGCTACTGCACGGTCTATATTGTCTTTGGGCATGTTTAGTGACTTGGCGTTGTCAACTGCGAGTCGCAGACGGAAATTCATCTCGGGGTTGGGGTCCCCTTCACGTGCTGCAACCGTTATTTCTCGTGAAAGTTTTGTAAAAAGTTGACCGCGCTTAGCGTCGGCTGCGCCCTTCTTATGTTTGATCGTGCTCCATTTAGAGTGACCGGACATTCAGACTCCCGTCATGCTACGTACTTTTAACATCTGAAACGAGAATGTTACTAGTTTCAGGAACCCTAGAGTAAACCGCTTGGCGGATCGATGATCATCACTCCAGTTGCTTTATTTACCTCGATGATCACGCCTTTTATCACCGGTATGAGTAAATCCGGAGGTTTATGTTCTTGTTTATCGTATTCGGGAGTGATGATGAATACATCGTTGCTACCGGTTTCGATAATCTCGGTTATAGACCCAAGTTGTTTTCCGCCCACGGTGATGACGCTTATTCCTAGGATCTCATAGTGGTAGTAAACGCCTTGCGGGTTTTTTGGAAGTGAGTCGCTGGTGACTGATAATTCCATACCGCGGAGCGGATTGGCTTTTTCAATTGAATCGATGTTCGCAAAAGTCAATTTTATTGCCTTGCCAGATACCCCCGCGTGTGTGATCGTGTGTTCTGCGCCATTGATTAAAACAACGTCGCCGACAGAGAATCTGTCTCTGATATCTGAATAAACCTCGACCAGAACTGCTCCGTTAATTCCAGTAGGCCGCCGAACTCGTCCTGCAGGGACCAGATTTTCATCCAAATAATCCGATCGTTTGAATGAGCCGGTCATAGGGAAAGCAGTTAATCGATCTCTAAGCTGACCCGGGTGTCAGATTTTACAGCTGCGACGCGCAATAAAGATCGCATTGACTGGGCCACGCGGCCGTTACGGCCGATA
>DODG01000232.1:510-3470 GCA_003509065.1 Acidobacteriota bacterium | reverse complement strand
AGATGAGGATCTTGCTCGTTCTGAGCGACTAAAAATCAAGAAAACGCAAGTGGCAACAGTATTGTAGGGGACTATCGGGTAGGCATACGTTCTGATTAATAGAGTTTCACCGGCCTCTAGCCTAGTAGGACCATTTCTCCGTATGGGGTCGGAGTTCGATCTCGTTGGACCAGGCGGTCTTCGGTTGATGATGAGCCCACCAATAGGTTTCAGCAACGTCTGCAGGTTTAGCCATGTTGTTGGCAACAAACGATTTCCCATATATTTCACGCATGATCGGTACATCGAGATCGCAATCTAGTCGCATATGAACGATGTGTACGCCATCTTTTGAGTAAGCTTTAGCCAAACTTTGGGACAGAGCTCGTAAACCAAATTTCCCGATCGCATAAAGTGCATTAGTCGCGGAGCCTCGATAGGCAGCAGTGGCACTTGAGAACATTATGCTACCTCGACCTTTTGCAAGCATAGAAGGCAGAACTGATTTCGCAGAAGCAAAAGCACCAACAACCTCCAGTCGAAATATATCTTCAAGCTCTTTGTAGCTGATTTCTATTGGCGCGGGTGACTTAAAGTTCCCACGGACATTATAAATAAGAACTTCTATTTCACCCATTTGTTTTTGAATAGCAGCGACGGTTTTTTCAATACTTTCAGGGCAAGTCGCATCTGCTTCAAAGATTTGTGTATGACACGCCGAATTGGCGTCCATGGCCGCTTTGGCAGCGACCTCTCTTTGAAACGCAGAACGGGAAATCAATGCTATATCGAATCCACCGCGTGCGAATCTAGCAGCTAAAGAAGCTCCCAAGCCCTCACCCGCACCTACAATGGCACAAACTGGATTAGTCATTCGTTTTGTCCAAAAAAGGAAGATGCTGTAGATTCTAAAACAAATAGAAATTGTGTTGGCACGACGTAATCTGCTAAGACCGATCGCTTGGTCGCATCGTTCTGAAAGACAAAGGAGAAATTGATGGCGTACAAACTATTCTATGCACTGGGGAGCGCGGCGATGGGGGCCCAAGTGATTCTGGAAGAAATCGGTGCACCCTACGAGCTGATCCAAACAACGATTGCTATGGACGAACCCCGCCCGCCGGAACAACTGGCGCTGAACCCCAACGGCTGGATCCCGATCCTCGTATGGGGTGAGAAGGCTATGTATGAGTGCGCCGCTATTACCATGTTCTTGTGTGATCGTCACCCGGAAGCAGAGCTGGCGCCCGCCGTTGACGATGTGGAACGGAGCCTCTATCTGCAGACGTTAGTGTATTTCTCCAACTCGGTCCAGAACGCCTTTCAGCTCAACTACTATCCGGATCGTTTCGCCGACACCCCAGCTGATGAGCCAAGCGCTCAGAGACGTGGTAACCGGCGGTTGCGGGAAACGTGGAAAGTCATCAACGATCAAATCGGTGACAACAAATGGGCGCTGGGTGAGCGGTTTAGTGCCGTCGACATTTATCTTTTCATGCTGACCACGTGGCTGCAGACATCGCGAGGGCACCCGTCAGTGGTCGAATTTCCTAACGTAAAGCGCATTGCCGACGCCGTGTTGCCACGAAAAAGCGTCCAGTTGGTTTACCAAAAGTGGATCGTTGAGCAGATGAACAACAACTAACGGCAAACGTAACGAAAGTGATGCCATTGATTTCCAATTCAAAATAGAAGTTCAGGTCAATTCAGTCAGGGCCGCCGACAACTACGCCGAACACCTCGAGGAACGACGGCGTATGATGCAGTGGTGGGCAGACTATTTGGATGAACTCAGAGTATCCCCTTGATTAAGCCTCTACAAATACTGACACCTGAGCAACTTGCAAAGACCAGTTCCGAGACGATCGACCATTACCAACGGTCAGCCCATGACTTCCAGGAAGGGACACGCGACCATGACGTCAGCCAGAACATCGAGGCGCTCCTCAGACACATTGAAGGCAACGCACCACATGACATTCTCGATTTAGGCTGTGGTCCCGGACGTGATCTCCTGGCCTTTCAGGAACTAAGGCATCGCCCCGTTGGGCTTGATGGTTGTGCCGCGTTTGTGGAAATGGCCATAGAACGCACAGGCTGCAAGGTCTGGCATCAGGATTTTCTTGAGCTTAACCTCCCCGAACAGATGTTCGATGGTGTGTTTGCCAATGCTTCTTTGTTCCACGTGCCCACACAGGAACTGGGTCGGGTACTCCAGGACCTATATATGAGTCTGAAACCGGGCGGTGTTCTATTCAGCTCAAATCCGAGAGGATCGGACATAGAGCGTTACAATGGTGAACGTTATGGCGCGTTCCTGGAACCGGAAACCTGGCGAGGTTTTGTCCTGGCAGCAGGTTTTACCGAACTGGAGCATTACTATCGGCCTGAAGGTCGACCTCGGGAGCAACAACCCTGGCTCGCGACCGTATGGCGAAAACCAACTGATTGATAGTTGGATACCCAAACACCAATGAAATAGCGCCTGGGCTATTAGAAGAAAGACGGCGTATGATGCAGTGGTGGGCAGACTATCTGGATGGGTTGAGACTCACAGATACACAGCTGTCACTCACTGTATGATTTGATCAGAGTCAGACCGAATACATCATTACCATGTCTTCGTTTTTAGATCGTTACTTTGAAAAAATTGAGATTGAGGGACCCTTATCCGACGAAGCCTTTGCAAGGGAAGCAACTTGCTTTGGTCTTCTCTGTAAGAAGTTTCCGAATATTGACGTTATCGCAATTACAAGAGTACTGAAGGAGATTCCGGGTGAACCATGGGGTGATGAAGAGCTAAGAGTAGTCATCACACGAGCCGATGTTCGTGCAATTCTCGAATACAACAAACAACTTGAAGGGATGCCAACCCAGGATCTCTTTACTTTCTATCGACAAGACGCGATAAAACAAAGCCCGGTTATTCGCTGCAACTAATAGGCTCTTGATAAGCGATTGCCTTGGTCGACTATTTGTAG
>DODG01000232.1:0-167 GCA_003509065.1 Acidobacteriota bacterium | reverse complement strand
GGTATTCGGAATAGAAGTCGGTTAAGACTTACTTCTTACCGAAAAAGCAGAAAGGTTTACAGTTTTAGTGGGGTGCTGGGAATGAAACACATCTACATATTCCTTTGTAAATCATTCTCAACGTAGGACGAATTTTGAGTAGAAAGCAAATCCAACAGACATTGATA
>DODG01000254.1 GCA_003509065.1 Acidobacteriota bacterium | reverse complement strand
CGAGGTCCATTACGCAGGTGATGACCACGACGCTAAAGATATCGTTGCAGATTTAATACGAGAAATCGGTTTTTCAGCTGTTGATTGTGGCACCCTTGCCCAGGCAGTTGCTCTTGATCATATGGTTCCGCTGATGATCAGACTGGATGAATCCAACTACGGAACCAGCCGCAAAAGCTCTTGGCGCATCGCAAGTCCCTAAAACTGGTTTTCTGCTCTTGGGATTTCGACACGTATTTTCCTGACTCGACCATCCCCCTGAAATCTTTCTCTACCCAAGACCGTCGATTCACACAGGTATAAGTCTCGCCCATCGATCCCTCCAAGCATGCAAGCATAAGCGCTCTTGTCCGGATCGCTGAGCGGAATAACCTGCTTGATCTCTCCACCATCTGCAACCCGCACCCACCCCCCTGAGTCACCGTAAGAAAAATACGGGCATGCGACCCATATACAGCCTTCGGCATCAAGGCTAATCCCATCAGTCGGAGCAGCCAGATTTGCAAATGGACGTCGATTCGACAATGTTCCGTCGTGATTGATATCCCACGCTGTAAGGGTGAAAGCAAATGTCTCTGCGACGATAAGTGTCTTTCCATCAGCAGTTATCGCTCCTCCATTAGGAAAGCAAACTCTATCTGCGACTATCTGGGAGCTTCCGTCAGGACGGGCAAGAACCATGTTTCCTAACCGCGGAGCATTGTGCGGGCCTGGTGGCTCTTCCTCGCTCAATCCCGCAATGTAAGCACCAGCATACGCATTACCGTTCTGAGCAACCACCATGTCATTATTGCCCGTATCGTAAGGAGTAGAAATATCAGCATGCCGAACGGAATCTAAACGCGAAGCTCCGCCTTTCAACCTGACATCTCTCTTCACCTTTACGATTTCATGGCTCTCCGTCGCAACTACGAGCATGTCCCCATTATCCAGAAACCCTAAACCACTAGGGAATTCTCCTGGCTCGAACACTGTTTCTACCACGCCATTTTCATCCAGACGGGAAACTTTTCCTGCCATCACGTCACTGAAGTAAAGCTTGCCCTCATCCGGGCGCCAACGAGGGCCCTCAGGAAAATACAGGCCGTCTGCGACCATTTCTATCGAATGCACATGAAAATCCTTTAATAAATCCCAACAATATGGTGATGCTCAAACCATTCAATGAACAAACCAGCAGTATAAGGAACACATTATGCCAATGAACATTGGCAGGTCTTTCTGCGTGTAATATTAGACATCATAATTCACTATGATCTAAGTTCGATGACAGTACAGCAAGCTCCACAAACAGCATCACGAAAATGACTACATCCAGCGATTCACAAGAAAAACTCAACACCAAGCGATCTTCTAAACGAGCCCCAGGAAAATGGCGCAGTTGGGAGACTACGGAAGGTGCTGTTAGAGCTCCTCACCGATCAATGATGAAAGCAATGGGACTCAGCGATAAAGACATAGCTGCACCCTTCGTTGGAATCGCGTCAACCCACAACGAGGTCACGCCATGTAATGCCGGAATTCAGCCCCTGGTCGAGGAAGTAAAACGCGGCGTATTCGCAGCTGGAGGGACCCCTTTCACATTTGGGACAATCACGGTTTCTGATGCTATTTCAATGGGTACGGAAGGCATGCGGGGCTCGCTGGTATCACGCGAAGTAATCGCCGACTCCATCGAAACTGTAGTATTCGCTGAACGCTATGACGGTCTGGTCGCTGTCGCAGGTTGCGACAAATCACTGCCAGGAGCAATGATGGCGATGGCCCGCCTAGACGTCCCCTCGGTATTTATTTACGGTGGTTCAATTATGCCGGGGTCACTACATGGTGAAGACATTCAGATTCAGACCGTATTCGAAGCCGTTGGACGGTACCAAACAGGCCAAATCGACGCTGAAGAGTTTTATGCCATCGAATCACATGCTTGCCCAGGTCCGGGTGCGTGTGGCGGAATGTTCACAGCAAACACAATGTCGTCCATCGGAGAGGCGCTGGGGCTATCCCTGCCTGGATCGGCGTCCGAACCAAATGTTGACCAACGCAAGGTCGCCTCGTCGCGGGAGGCTGGGCATGTGGTTCTGAACCTCATGCGACAAAATATCAGGCCATCTGACATATTGACCCGAGAAGCCTTTGAAAATGCAGTGGCAGTCGTTGTGGCGATGGGTGGCTCGACAAACACAACTCTTCATCTACCCGCGATAGCGCACGAAATGAACGTCCAACTGACACTCAAAGACATTCATGACATCTCGATGCGAACCCCGCTAATCGCCAACATGACGCCTGGAGGCAAATACGTAATGCTCGACGTCGACCGCAATGGAGGCATTCCGGTCGTAATGAAGCGACTCCTCGATGCTGGACTCCTACACGGAGATTGTCTGACGGTGACGGGTAAGACAATCGCTGAAAATCTGGCAAATGTGAAAATCGGTGAGCCTAACGATATCGTCTACTCTGTGGAGGAACCTATCTCAAAGACTGGTGGCCTTGTAACCCTCTTTGGCAATCTGGCGCCGGACGGTTGTGTACTCAAGGTGGCTGGGCACCAGTTCGGTCAAACTTTTGGCGGGCCTGCCAAGGTATTCGACGGCGAAGAAGGCGTAATGGAAGCACTGGAACGCCAAGACATACACGAAGGAGACGCTATCGTCATACGCTACGAAGGTCCCAAGGGAGGACCTGGAATGCGCGAAATGCTTTCAGTAACCGCTGCCCTGGTGGGCCAAGGTCTGGGCGAAAAAGTCCTGTTGATGACTGACGGTCGGTTCTCAGGGGCTTCACATGGTTCTATGATCGGACACATAGGTCCAGAAGCTGCTGTCGGTGGACCAATCGCTGCTGTTAAAAACGGAGATCAGATCGAAGTCGATCTCGACAATTTCGAACTAAACGTCAAGATCAGTGAGCAGGAGCTACAATCTCGTCTCGCCAAATGGCAGCCGAAACCTCCGCCTTACACCAAGGGAGTTCTGAGCAAGTACATCAAGCTCGTAAATCCCGCTTCAACTGGAGCTGTAACCGGATAGGATAAAAACTCTGTTTGGGGCCAAGATGATACAAGTCGCCTTATTCGACCGGCTGTGGCCAGGCGCCTGCCCATTTATCCCTGTATTCGTACTCTAATTGAGCACTTCCCGCTAAGTTGTTCCACATCTTGGTGCGCAAATAATTTCGCTTGCTAATTAACGATCTTTGTAAAGCCGCGGCTTCATCCTTTTCAAGTCGGTCTAGTATTCGCGTATCCTGCAAAGGATCGTGGTTCCAGGATGGGTCCTCTGGCTCAGAGCTACGCTCGAAAAGGTATTTGACCATGTACCGCACCTTATCGCTTGTGTTCGCAGTTCCCGCATGCCATATGTCATAGTGAAGAATCAACAAAGACCCAGCATCCAAGGTCGCAATTATTTGATCTCTAAAGTTCCCCTGTGATGCATTACGATCAGGAGATGAAGTGAAAAGGTGTGATCCCGGAATAAGTGCAGTGGGGCCCATGTTAGCTTCAACATCCTGAGGGTAGTACATCACCAAAACACTTTTGACGTGATCCGGTACTCGTCCATGCCCATCGACCAACATTGGGATATTCAAATTGTCCTGATGCCACATTTGGCTCCTCGTTCCAGGATGATTTCTATGGCAATGACGATGCGCAGCCATAACGTAAGCATCACCTAACAAGCTTGTTAAAGCACCGACAACGGATGGATGAGCGTAAATCTGATCCAGAGCCGGAACTGCCTTGTTAATCTCATCGCCCGGATTCATCGACAGTGATTGCAATTTGCTATAAACATTCGAATGAAATTCTGGACCGAAGCTGGGTTTAACTATGTGGTATCCACTAATTACAAAATCGGCTACTTGATCATCTGTCAGTAAATAATCAACCGCTAAACTAGTCATCGAACTGCTCCATTTTCTCCAGAATGAACTGGAAGCCAATAACCTCCACGTCAGAATCAGTTAGTGCACCTCTTTGATCTGGAAAATGCACTACCCTCCAACCATCACAGATAGCATCATGAACGCTCTCGTAATCAAGAGAATCTAAAGTCGGATCAATCTCAACAATCGTACCTTTCACGGGATCGTGCAATGCCTGAGATATTGCCGGAGATCTCGGA
>DODG01000418.1 GCA_003509065.1 Acidobacteriota bacterium | reverse complement strand
GAAACCAGCGCATGCGCAGGACGGTGCCAATTGAAAAAAGTCTGGTTGCTAGTTAACTCGCCAGCAACACTTGCGAGGATAAGATCGACTGACTGATCAGATGGACATTCATTCGCTAGAAGATCGAGAGCCAGCAATGAAAGATGCATGTTGCCATCGTCCGTATTCAGGATATCGATTATTGGCTGACAATCGTTGCTCTGCAACCTGCCTCCGTAAGCTCGGAGAGCTTCGTAACGAACCATTGCCACTGAGTCATTTAACGCCGCCATAATAAGTGCAGCACGTTCATTGAGCACGTCAGCTGCACCTAACGCAGTTGCTGCCAAACGCCGTACTTGTGGATCAATGTCTGATAGGGCGATTTCCACCATCGTCCTATCCACTGTCCCGTTGATCGCTAACGCCGACATGGCCAGTCGACGTACACGAGCCAAAGTATCTTGGTCTTGAGTGTTCTCCACCACTGGCATCGGGCCAATTACGATGTTACGCAGCCCCTCGACAGTTTCACTCATCAAAGAATGGCGTCCGACGTTTTGACGCGTCAGCGATTCAAGTCCGTCGACAACCCCTAACAAGGCAGGCAAACTTTCTACGTCTCGCATGTCGAGAAGTGCAGAAAGGGGTTGCTCAGCTGCTGCGATGGATTGAGTGTTTCGAAAGGAGAGACGGCCTAGTGTTTGGGCAAGAACTGCACGTACCTTTGAATCGGTCTCTTTATATAGTCGGGAGGTTAATGCGGCATGCACCGTTGCAATAACTGATAACTCTGTACGCTCACCTCCAGCCGGTTCACTTATTGATTCAACGCTCTGGCCCAGTGCGTTGGCTACTTCTGCACGAATTTCTGCAGATTCATCTGCAATTAAGTTAATAAGTAATCTTACGGACTCTGCCCGTTCAAGTCTGCCAAATGCCCGAATCGCTATTAGTCGTAACTCGTCGTCAGCGCTTTCCAGGCCAGCCCGTAATGTTGCGAATGCCTTTGGATCTACGGCCCGAGAATCTTCAGCTTCAAAAAGAAATTGCCTAAAGATTGTATTGGCATCCACCGCGTTCTTCATCGACTGTGCTAGAACACTTGAAGGTGTTCCAAAAACTAAAAACATAATCGATAAGACAAATAAAGCAGGAGCGCCTTGACGATTCATAGAATTGATATCCAGCTCACAAGCTGAGAGGTTCGACCATCTTACCTAAAAAACTAAATCAGCTTTCGTCACAAATCGTATGTCCAGAATATTCGAGCATTTGCTTAGTCAAATCTTGGGGATACGAAATGAGAACGTCGGTAATCTTCCCGTCGCTATTAGCCATGGCCTCAAGACGAGGCTGCACGAAACCCGTATAAGACGGCAAATTAAGAGCATCGACGCGAGTGACAACCTCATCACGTAGCACGGGATCGAAGTGAATACCGTACTGATTAAAAAGTTGAACAGCCGCCTCGTAATCCCCCTCTGACTTTATCCTCTGCACTTCCGCGAGTAATTGCCCAATTCCGTTACGAAATGCCTGCCAATCACTCATAAGGTAAAAAGTTTTACCATCGCGCTGGCGTGATTCAACAGCAGTGGTATTCTCCATGAGCCAATAAACGATCATCTGACGGTTTCGCATGTGGTCTTCTTCCAGTTGTGTCCCTTCGCGAACTCGTCGCAACTGTACCAGTGCATTCCTAACGTATCCTTCATACTCTGTCAGCACAATGTCATTGTGATCATCAACAGCGACCAAGCCTAAATCAACGAGCTTGGGATCTGCCACAAAATAGAGCGCGACTAAATCTGCTCTACTTTCTTCAAGTGCCGAGTAATGCTCTTTTAGGAATGCTTGAGGTTGACCATTAAGATGGTCTGCAATTTTGCCTGACCCATGACCAATCACTTCGTGCATATTCGTAGTCAGTTCACCTACGAAACTACCCCATCGTTCAGCGCGTGAAATTTCCTCCGTAGTCCATGCGAACTCTGTCCGCAACTCTCTAGGCATTGATCGATCGTGGGCTTCGATTACATTTGATAACAATACAGATTTACTACCATGCTTTTCTCGGATGATCTGATCGTTAGGAAGGTTGATACCAATAGGTGTGATTGGCCCTGAATCACCAGATTCGATAACCACGTCGATGGCATTAGCGGTAATGCCTTGTACGCCTAGCTTGCAATACTTCGCATCCCAAGGCATGTGGTCCTCAAACCACTGCGCAGCTGCAGCGAGGGTGCGAATTTCAGAAGTTTTACCCTCGTTGATATAAAAGACGAGCGCCTCCCACGCACCTTTAGTACCTCGAGCATCCATATACACTTCGACAAATCCATTGATCGTATCGACGGACGAAGCATCATCTTGAACCCATGCGATGTCGTAGGCCTCGCGGTCGAGCGAAGTTCCCGTCCGATAAAAAGTTATGAGAGCAGTTAATGCTTTGGCCATTTCGTCGGTCGCGAATGGAATCGCAGCCTCAAGGTGACGTACTATATTAGTAATCTCCTTCCCGTACTTTCCATCAATCCGATACACCTCCTCTACTAGTCGACCACCACACTTGGTTAATCTCGAATTAAGTGGATAGTGCTCAGTAAAATCTTGCACGTCAGAAGCTCTGACGTCGACATATAGGTTATTCGCACTGGAAGACAGAATGTCTTCACCCTTACCAGGCGTTTTATTGGTCACAACTGGATCAACTGAAGCGTCAAAGAACAGCGACTCAAGACGAGCAAGCATATCCTTAAGTGTTTCCCCTTCACGCCTCGGAAAATTGGCGCCAGCTTTGCCTGCAGCTACAACAGCTATTGAGAATTCTTCCGGTGTGCAATTTAAAACAAATTTTCGTGCCGTTAAATTGTTATAAGGGCCACTATTAATCCAGAAGAGTTTTGTATAGCGCCGGATTTCCTCCAAGGTAGACACCTTTACATTGTCGGCATGTATTAGAATTTGCTCAAGCACCTCACGCATTTCCAAATTGTGAACATATCGTTGGTCATAATAAATGTCACGCCCGGCTAATGCCGCGCAGTACAGATGGTAGATAAGCGTCTTCTCTCGAAGAGACAAAGTGGTAAAACCATCAGCGTACAGTTGAACCACAGCCGCTTCGCCCACTTGCTCTAGCAAGTACGGTCGATTCGCCTTATGGTTTTTTGAGGTTGCATTAGCAACCAATGCGTTTTTAGTCACCAACTGAGACGCGTCCAACTCTTAACCGGAACATACTCAACTACTACCATGGTTCACGTTTTTCGCCATTGGCGAAAGTTTCATTCCTCGATGACACTGACATCCGTACTTACATCGAATTTCCTAAAGTTCGAATAGACCGCTGTGGCTTTAATGCGTGTTGCATTCGCATCTTTTGGGTTCTCGTACAGTTCATCCATCACTGCTGGCACCAAAGTCCCAATATCTTCATTGTGCCAATAGTTCACTTTGATCGTAGTTCGCACATCACTCATAGCATCACCTAGCACAAGATGAGTGCGAAGCGCTTTGCCGTTCTGAACATCGAGCCAAAGAGTGCCGTGTGCAAACAAGTCACCGGATTGTGTTTGCACAACGGTGGGTTGCACTCGTTCATGGTACCGTATCGCCCAAGTGTGACGGTTATCGATCGATAATTCACCAATCTTTTCGAACGCGAAGCGATGTTGATTTAGTGGATGCAAGAAACTTAAAGCTATCGTCGGTAGATTAACCGTCCGCTTAACTTGCCCAATATTGTAGCGTGCACTCTCTTGTGAAATCTCAAGAGCCTGATCAACTGCAAGCCTCACTTCATCCACAAAGAGTGCCTGCAACCGGAGATCTCGGTCACGAACCGGCCTGCCGTTAACCTCAAATACGTCTCGGAAGCCCAACCAAGAATCAGCCCCGGGCAGTAAAATGAGAAGTATGTCCGAACGCAGTTGACGTTCTCCGACAATCGATCCGTCCGTGCGAATAATCCGCTGTGTATAATTTTCCTCAGCAACCGCATTTGAGAATCTCTGCTCGTAGTCAATAACCGACTCATTCGCACGAAACAATAACTCACTAAGGGTCAACTCCTGGGTGCCGACCCCTGCAACCGCACAGATTAAAAATATGAGCACTGACGTCCAGATCATGATATTCCGCAGTTTTAGAATGCTGACCAACAGAAATCACACCGAATCACAAGGTCAGTATTAATTTAACATTTCTAGTAGTGGTCGTAGAAAATCAGGCGAACAATGCAACCTGTCCACCGGTGTGCCAAAACAACACTGTCTGAGATTCAGAAAATCTTTCCTTTCGTACATATTCGATCAAACCGGCCATGGCCTTCGCAGTGTACGTCGGACCGAGCAATAGCGCTTCGCAACGTGCTAGCAAGGCAATAGCTTCCTGTGAAGCTATGGTGGGTATGCCGTAACCATTTCCAACAAACCGATCATCTACAGTTACTTCACAGTGGTTCGAGACTGAGCCATTAGTCATGTTTAGCTTAACTTCAATTTTTGATACTAGATTTGCAACCGTGGAGATCACATCACTGGACGATTCTCCAGCGCTAACACCAAGCACCTGAGTGTGTGGCGCGAATAAGTGGCAACCGGCAACAAGTCCTGCCTGTGTACCACCAGATGATGTAGCGTGAACAATCACATCCGGAACTGGTATTTGCGCTACCATTTCTCGTACGGCTCTCACAAAACCAATTGCGCCAAGCGGTGTCGAGGCACCAACTGGAATAACATAAGGACGTCGTCCCTCTTCACGCAATCGTTCCGCAGCAGCCAACATGGCGGGCATGCGAGCCTCACGAGTTGGAACATATTCCACAGTAGCACCGTATAACTTGTCGAGGAGTGCATTAGCTGTCACTTTTGATGGCCGCTCACCATTAACGACTAACAAACAGGATAGTCCGTAACGAGCAGCGGTCGCTGCGGTCACTCGTGCATGATTCGACTGCACAGCACCTGCTGTGATTAAGGTGTCAGCACCTTTCGTGATAGCTTGTTTGGCTTCTAACTCCATCTTTCGGACTTTATTCCCACCAAAGCCAAAAGTGATAGCGTCGTCTCGTTTCACGAATAGACGTGGTCCTCCACCGAGATGGTCACGTAGACCACGCAACTCTTCAATCGGTGTCGGATAGTAACCAAGATTCAATGCAGGAATACTATCTAGAGTGTTTATTGGGTCCGTGTTGACAGCCTGCTTCATAGTCAGTCACAACCTCACTGCGAACACCGCATCAAGATTACAAACATGTTAACTAATGGGTCGAGTATACTTCGCGCATGAGTCAAGTTGAGGCAAGGTTGACTCATGCGGGGATGTGAACGTTAAGAACATCATGACACAAAGTGGTTTACTAGAGAGTCTGCATGGGTAGTTACCTCGATTCGATTCCATTTTCAGGGATCATGCGCATACGCGACATGATGTTCGGTATTGATAAACCGTTTCGTCTCGATCAAGGTGACGTCGGCTTCGATGCTCCCGATGCCGTCAAGGCCGGTATGACGAAGGCAATCACCACGAACCAAACGCATTACGTACAAACGGTAGGTATTCCTCGTCTACGCGAGTTGATTCTTAAAAAGCTTCGTGGCAAGAACGACA
>DODG01000190.1 GCA_003509065.1 Acidobacteriota bacterium | reverse complement strand
GGCACTTATTTGGACGACAACGCCCTGGACCATTCCCTCAAATCTTGCGCTAGCGTTTCACCCAAATTTCGACTACGGGATTTACGACATGGACGGTACCGCGGTCCTTGTAGCCGAGAGCCTTGCCGAGAGAATCAGCAATGAGATTGGTCGATCGCTAACGAAACGTCTTGTGACCATCAAAGGTCGTCATCTTGAAGGTCTTCAATTTCAGCACCCTCTCTACGACCGCGAATCAGTCGGGGTCCTTGCCGACTACGTGACCCGTGAGCAGGGTACTGGGGTTGTACATACTGCTCCAGGGCACGGTGCAGACGACTTCAGCACTGGTGTACGATACAAACTCCCACCCTATGCCCCGGTTGATCCCACTGGACATTTCACTGACGAGGTCGAGTTGTTTGCCGGTCTACAAGTCTTCGAGGCAAATGGAAAAATTGAAGAAGCTTTAGCAGCAAATGGCCGCCTTTGGCATCGGGATACATTTGAGCACTCGTATCCGCATTGTTGGCGATGTCGTACGCCCGTAATTTTTTTGGCGACCCCGCAATGGTTCATTGCGATGGAAACACGGGAACTGCGTGCCCGTGCACTTGATGCTGTCTCTAAAGTGCAATGGTTTCCAAACTGGGGCCAAGAACGAATTCACAACATGCTGGCCGCCAGACCTGATTGGTGCATTTCACGCCAGCGGTCATGGGGCGTACCCATCCCAGCGTTATATTGCACTGCTTGCAATGAAGCTACTCTGACAACCGAACTCATTGAAGCCGCAGCAAATGTCTTTGAGCGGTACGGTGCAGACGCCTGGTACGAACGAGATCTTAAGGAATTCTTACCAGCGAATCTGAAATGCACGGGTTGTGGAGGGCAAGAATTTAAACGTGAACGTGACATTCTCGACGTCTGGTTTGACTCAGGATCAAGTCACGAAGCCGTACTTGAACAACGCGACCTTGGATGGCCGGCTACTGCATACCTAGAAGGTAGTGATCAGTACCGTGGATGGTTTCATAGCTCACTGCTCGTCGGACTTGGAACCAGAGACGCCGCTCCGTACGAGCAAGTTATTACGCATGGATTTGTTGTTGCTGAGGATGGAAGAAAGATGTCCAAGTCCCTCGGAAACAACATTGCACCACAAGTGGTGATCGAACAGAGCGGAGCTGAAATTCTTCGGCTGTGGGTTGCAGCTGTTGACTACCGTGAAGACATGCGCATTGGTGAAGAAATCCTTGCGAGAATCGTCGAAGCCTACCGTAAGATCCGCAACACGCTACGTATCCTGGCAGGTAATCTCTCAGACTTCGACCCCGAGACGGACCTCGTTGCGACAAAGCAATTGCAGGAAATTGATCGGTACGCGTTAGCTAGGTACGCTGATACGGCCGGCAAGATTACTGAAGCCTATTCTCGATACGATTATCAGACAATTTTTCACACACTTAATACCTTTCTCACAGTTGATGTCAGTGCCTTTTATATCGATATCTCTAAGGATTTACTGTATACATACAGTAATAACCATCCGGCGCGCCGCTCGACGCAGACTGCCATCTATCACATCGCCGACGGAATCGCTCGCCTCATTGCACCAATTCTTCCAGTCACTGCTGATGATTACTGGCGTGTCCTGCCAGGCCAGCGAAGTAGTTCCGTGCATCTGGCCGATTTTCAAGAAAACGTTGGACAATGGAATGATCAGCAACTCATCGACCGTTGGCATCGTCTAATCAAGATGCGAGAAGTTGCCAACGTCGAAATCGAAAAGCTTCGAAAACAAAAAGTTGTTGGTACGTCATTGGAAGCTTTGGTCCATGTGACCGCAGGTGGAGAGACATTGGCACTGCTAGAACAATATCGTGAAGTGCTCGATACATTATTCATTGCACAAGTTCGACTTGAATCTGACGCTAATCTTGAAGTCACTAAAAACAATGATGACGTTCCAGCTGGCCAAGTTTTTGGTGAAGCGTTCCAATTGCAGGTCGAACGAGCTGAAGGAACACGCTGTGAACGTTGTTGGCGCTACGTGTCAAACGTCGCAGTCACACCCGAAGTAGAAGGCTTATGTACTCGATGTGTGGAAATGTTAAAAAACCAGTAACGTGCCCCCTAAACCAATGGTAAGCAACATTCTCAAGCCTACTCGCTGGTCAGTATTCAGCCAATTGTTTCAACATTTCAAACTTATGTCGGTCGTTATAGTCGCGAGCACGATACTGCTTGATTACGCAACAAAACTCTTCGTGCATCAACTGATACCTCTCCATAACAGTGTCAATTTGATTCCAGGATTCTTGAACATCACTCACGTTCGTAATACCGGTGCGGCGTTCGGTATTCTGAATGCAGTCGATTTTCCGTTCAAAACATCAATAATGATCGGTGTCGCGCTCCTAGCACTTGTGGTGCTGACCTTGTACGCCTACAACACAAAGCCGCAAGGTAATTTTGCACGGATAGGATTTGCGCTCATCGTTGGAGGGGCAATCGGTAATCTCATTGACCGAGCCAGCACTGGATATGTAACAGACTTTATTGATGTCTTTTGGGGAACATATCATTTCTGGGTGTTTAACATTGCAGACGCTACAATTACAATTGGTGCGGTATTACTGCTATTAGACACAGTAGAATCGGAGTGACATGTTTCCAAGATTGCTCGAGTTGGGCCCGATCACAATTTATTCCTATGGTGTCCTTCTGGCCGCCGCTTATCTTGTCGGCCTAAAACTCGCACTAGTTCGATCTCAAAGTCGAGGCTTAGATGCCAATAAAATGATGGACCTTGGCATCTACATTATTATTAGTGCCCTCCTAGGCGCGAAGGCGATGCTGTTGATTGTAGATTTTGACTACTACACAAGTAGTTCAGCTCAATTCTTATCATTGATTAGATCAGGTGGAGTGTTTTACGGGGGGTTACTTGTATCGGTGATCGTTGCTTTCTGGTTCCTCAAAAAACACCGAATGAACACTTGGAATGTGTGTGACGCATTCGCGCCTGGAATTGCACTTGGCCATGCAGTGGGACGCCTGGGGTGTTTAATGGCCGGTTGCTGTTACGGTAGTCCCACCGATCTGCCTTGGGGCATCACCTTTACAAATACGTTGGCGGCAGCCAATGTTGGGACTCCCCTGAACACCCTTCTGCACCCGACACAACTCTATGAATCGTTTGCGGAGCTTACTATCTTACTCATCCTAATCGGCACTGAACGAAGAGGACCGAGATTTGCCGGGCGCACATTCTGGTTGTACATCGTTTTGTATGGTCTCTCAAGATTTGTGATTGAGTTTTACCGTGGAGATCCAAGAGGTATGGTGTTCGATCTTCTGTCCACGTCGCAATTTATTGCGACGTTGCTCGTTCCACTTGGTAGCCTGATGCTGTTCTATCTATTCAGAACAAATAGTCCAGACATCCCTTCCACAAGAGGACGTCGTACCCAAACAGCGTAAAACTTTACGTTTCGGCAGGTGAAGATTCCATCTATCCTGTGAGAAACGATTTATTGGGTGAAATGTCGACTAGCCAATACGTTCTTGAGTTGCCAGTACCTGATGATTACGCCAATGACAGAGTTGACCTTGTGCTCGCTGCATTGCTACCAACATTTTCTCGTGCTCAAATCCAGCGACTGATCAAACAGGGACGAGCCCAGATAAATGGTAAGGTGGTGAAATCGAGTTCTGCAGTGCAACAAGGGGCAACCGTGCTGCTCACGGTGCCTCCCACAGTTAAAGCAATCCCGAAAGCAGAAGCCCTACCGATTACGATTATCCACGAAGATCCTGACATCGTCGTCGTTGATAAACCAGCCGGCATGGTTGTTCATCCATCAGCTGGGCACACAGACGGAACCTTGGTTAATGCCTTGCTGCATCATGTTACGGATTTAAGTGGTGTAGGAGGCGAAGAACGACCTGGCATCGTACACCGTTTAGACCGGGGTACGTCCGGCGTTATGGTTGTCGCCAAGCACGACCAGGCGCATCGAGAATTGAGTCGTCAATTTCGTGACCGTGAGATTAAGAAAGAGTATCTAGCGCTTGTGTGGGGTCAAGTGCAGGCGGGTAAACGGATCGAGTTGCCAATCGGCCGAGACAGCGTGCAGCGCAAACGGATGTCGATTCGGGGACGCCGTGTACGAACTGCGATCACCAAAATCATCTCGGCGGAACCATTCAAAGGTGTCACGCTAGTCCGTGTAGCTATCACGACGGGGCGTACCCATCAGATTCGAGTTCATATGAATGCCATTGGACATCCTGTCGTTGCTGACTCACTCTACGGAGGTAAACGTCGCCATCTGCCTCACCATCTGCGCGTTATTGGACAACTTGATCGCCCGTTTCTTCACGCAGAAAGCCTAGCTTTCACTCATCCTCGTGATGGGACACGCATGGAATTTCGCACCCCACTACCCGAGGATGTGAATTTTGTACTCACAACGCTGAAGCAACCTACCTCACCGCCTTAATCAGCGTTTGTAACAGCTACGACAATTTCTTCAGTTGTTCGGTCTCTTTTGTGGAAGTGGCAGGCACAGTCGAAACTTCTGGCATAAGAGCCATCTCTAAAATTTCCTCAATGGTAGAGACATAGTGAATCGTCATTTCGTTACGTAGTTCTTCTGTCAAGTCTTCCTTAATATTCTTCTCATTCAACTGGGGCACGATCACGCGTGTAATACCAAGTCGCCTAGCCGCCAGCACTTTTTCTTTAATACCACCAACAGGAAGAACGTTTCCGGATAGGGTGATCTCCCCTGTCATGGCCAAGTCGGCCCGTACTGACCGCTTTGTCAACCTTGAGGCAACAGCCGTCGCCATGGTCACACCAGCAGAAGGACCGTCTTTCGGAACAGCACCAGAGGGTACATGCACGTGAAGTGAACTGTTCTCATAAAAATTCGGATCAACACCGTAAGAATCGGCATTAGCGCGAAACCATGACAAGGCTGTTTTTGCAGATTCTCGCATCACGTCTCCCAACTGACCGGTCAACGTCAATTCTCCCTTACCAGACATCAGCGCTGCCTCTACAAACAGCACCTCGCCACCAGCTGGTGTCCATGCCAAGCCAACAGCCACACCGGGATCTTTAGTGCGATTTGAGACTTCCTCATCATGAAATCGTGGTGCGCCCAGCATTTCGACTACGACCTTCGGTGTGATTGAAACGGGCACCTCGTTACCTTCTGCCCACCGTCGTGCGACCTTACGACATAATGCTCCTATTTCACGCTCAAGGTTCCGTACACCAGCTTCACGGGTATACCCACGGATTACTGCGCGTAAAGCAGCTTCCTCGAACAAGATTTTCTCAGACGTCAAACCATGATTGATGACCTGTTTATCGACAAGATGTTCTTGTGCGATCGTGAGCTTTTCTTCTTCAGTGTAGCCAGGCAATTCAAGTACTTCCATCCGATCACGTAACGCTGGTGCCACTGGATCCAGCACGTTAGCCGTCGTAAGAAATAGCACTTCGGACAGATCAAACGGCACGTCCAAATAATGATCACGAAAAGTATTGTTCTGTTCTGGGTCTAACACTTCAAGCAGCGCCGAAGCGGGATCGCCTCTGAAATCGCTTCCCAGTTTGTCGATCTCGTCGAGGATAAACACAGGATTCTTGGATTCTACTCTTCTTAGTCCCTGCATAATCTGACCAGGCAGTGCACCAATGTAAGTTCTCCGATGGCCCCGAATTTCTGCCTCATCACGCATACCCCCAAGGGATACTCGGACAAATTTTCGATCGAGAGATGCGGCGATAGATTTCGCCAGCGAGGTCTTTCCTACACCAGGCGGTCCAACAAAACACAAAATTGGACTCTTAACGTCTTTATTGAGTTTACGAACTGCAAGATATTCAACAATTCGGTCTTTCGCTTTTTCAAGGTCCGAATGGTCATTGTCGAGCACAGATTTCGTACGCTTAAGATCAATGATCTCGTCTGTACGTTTATCCCAAGGAAGTGCAACAAGCCAATCCAAATAGGTACGTGAGACTGTATATTCGGCTGCAGCAACTGGCATTTTCGATAAGCGATCAAGTTCACGGACCGCTTCCTTGTGAACAGAGTCTGGCATTCCAATGGCGTCAATCTTGGCACGAAGTTCTTCTATTTCCTTTGCCTGATCGTCACCTTCTCCTAATTCTTTTTGGATGGCTTTCATTTGTTCACGAAGAAAATACTCGCGTTGGTTCTTCCCAACTTCAGATTGCACCTGTGATTGGATTTTTGACCCTAATTCAAGAACTTCGAGTTCTTTAATTAAGATCCTATTCAACACATCGATACGTGCATGTACATCAAGGGTCTCTAACACTTCTTGCTTGACCGCAGTGGTAAGCGTCGTCAAGCTCGAGGCTATAAAATCGGCCAGCTTTCCAGGCTCATCAACATTAGTGGAGAGTATTTGTAAATCATCGGACAAAAGAGGAGATAAGGACACGACCTGTTGAAAGTTGGTCTTAATGTTGCGTTGCAACGCATCAATTTCTAGATGATCGCGCTCGGTTACCAACTCCTCTGCAGACTCTACATTCGCCTTAAGGTATGGATGCGCGGTCGTCAGACTAACCAGACGTAATCGTGAGAGACCCTGGACAATTAGACGCAAGGTGCCATCAGGCAACTTAAACATCTTGTGAATCTGCGTGGCCGTACCAACTTGATACAGATCGTCTTGACTAGGCTCTTCAGTTGAGGCATCACG
>DODG01000379.1:5583-6160 GCA_003509065.1 Acidobacteriota bacterium | reverse complement strand
ACAGGCCGTGGTGTGGAGATACTATTCCCAACGATTATGAGCGTGTACAGGGAGTTTTCCAAACAGGTTCCAAGATCCGAAGTGAGCCGAGCGATTTTTGATGCAATGGGAGAGAATCCTTTACCAGGTTTCGGCCGTCGACGTCCCAGAATTATCCGGTGTTTGCAAAGTAGGTCTTCTCCTCCAACGTTCGAATTCACCACTCGTCATCCAGAACTAATACACTTCAGCTACCGTAGATATCTTGAGAATCAATTGCGAGATAGGTTTGGGTTCGTGGGTTCTCCTATTAAGATGATTTTTCAAAGTCGGCAAGATGAATGATCTCAGCATTACAGTAGTTGTTCTGGTCAGCGCCTATTTTTTCGGAGCGATACCTTCGGGCGTCATAATTGGACGCCTATGGCGCGGGGTGGATATTCGTAGTTATGGAAGTGGTGGATCAGGGGCGACTAACGTAAATCGTACGTTGGGTCCTCGTGCGGGGGCAGTTGTTTTAGCCTCTGATATTACGAAAGGGCTATTAGTTACAGGCGTTGCACGTTATCTGGTTGAAGCAGATGCTTGGCTGATTGCC
>DODG01000379.1:4202-5185 GCA_003509065.1 Acidobacteriota bacterium | reverse complement strand
GGCAAGGGTGTTGCTGCTGGACTGGGAGCCCTGGCTATTATTTCCCCATTTTCAGCGGTTATAGCACTTAGTGGGGTGATTATCGCTGTGTTATCGAAGTACGTTTCGCTTGGATCGGTAATCGGAACCAGTCTGAGTTTGGGTGCTTTGATAGTTTTTAGTGCTTTCGAGGTGACAATTTTTGGATGGGATCATGATCGTTGGGATTTGCTTTTTGCGATACCAGTTTCCATTCTTATCATTTGGAGTCACCAATCTAATATTGGACGGCTTGTAAAAGGTGATGAATCCAAGCTAGAAAACAAGCCTGCCCCGCGCAGGGCACAATGAACCGCGTAAACTGCTTATGTGAAACACATAGGAATTGTTGGTACCGGGGCTTGGGCGACCACCCTTGGAATACTGTTAGCACGCACTGGATATGAAACCGTTTTGTGGTCTCGTAGTGAAACACGGGCAGCAGAGCTTGAGAGATCGCGTGTCAATGAAAGATCAGTGCCTGGAGTCCAGTTCCCAGCGTCTATGAGTGTGTCCGCATCCCTCGATGAGTCTTTTTCAGAATCTGAACTCGTGATAGTGGCTGTACCCTCAATAAGCGTTCGTGAAAATCTGAAACACATTTCGTATGCTCTGTCTGCCGTAACTAGTATTGTGTGCGCAACCAAAGGCATTGAGATTGAATCCGGAAAACGTATGTCCGAGGTGATTATTGAAGAGTTGCCTGGATTTTGTCTAGACAATATAGGTGTCCTTTCTGGCCCTAATCTTGCGCCAGAAATTGCAGCAGGTAAGATCTCATCGGCTACAGTCGCCTTTCCAAGTTCTAGTGTGAGTGAATCTGTCCAATCTATCCTTAGTTCCGATGTTTTTCGTGTTTACCGTAGTGAAGATGTCAAGGGTGTTGAGTTGGGTGGCGCCCTGAAAAATATTGTTGCCATTGGAGCTGGGTTTATCGATGGTGCAGGCCTCGGGGCAAATATCAA
>DODG01000379.1:2441-3822 GCA_003509065.1 Acidobacteriota bacterium | reverse complement strand
ATGGGTGCGAAGGCTGACACTTTTGCGGGTTTGAGCGGAATGGGCGACCTGATCGTAACTTGTTATTCGACTTTGAGTCGTAACTATCGACTTGGATTCGGCCTTGCGTCGGGCCGAGATCTGCAATCAGTTCTTAAAGAGCTTGGACAAACGGTTGAAGGCGCCCCTACGAGCCAAGCGGCTGTTCGGCTGGCTCACCAACTTGATATCGATATGCCAATCACTACAGCGACACATGCTGTATTGTTTGAAGGTGCTTCACCTCGAAAGGTTGTAAATGATTTAATGGTTCGTACACTGCAGCCTGAGAATAAGCATTACGGTACCTAACCACCTAAATCACCCATTTCATACAAAATTGCCGACATTACGGTGATGGCCGCAGTTTCACTGCGGAGGACTCTGGGTCCCAAGGTGATCAACTGGGCACCTGACTTTTGAATCGCAAGTGCTTCTTTTTGGCTGAAACCGCCAGGTGGGCCGATCAGTGTAGTGAGACCGACTGGATGTTTTTTAAAGGATCTTAGGGCGACTCTAAGAGATTTCGACTCATCAATATTTTCTTCCCACATGCACAGGACATTCTCGGTTATAAGGGCCTGGTTGACGGCGTCCATGAGAGATATGGGTTGCCCTACCGATGGAATGATTGTACGTCCGCTCAGTTCCGCTGATTCGACAGCAATACGTTTCCATCGCTCAAGTCTTTTCACTGAAGGAGTTCGTGAATTGGCACCTTGTACCCGCTCTGAAATTATCGGTATGAACTTCACTGCGCCCAGTTCACTGCATTTTTGAATAGCCAACTCAATGCGTTCTGGTCTAGCCAGTCCGAGGAGCATGGTGATCTTGATGGAAGGTTCTGGGATTGCTTCTACCATTGAAATTAATGTTGTTGATATCTCATCTTTGCCTATTCGGGAAATTTCTGTTTCCCATTCAGACCCCGCCCCGTTGAAGAGCCGCACTCTCTTACCCACTTCTATTCGTAAAACATTTCTGATCTGTCGAGCGATCGAACCTCTAAGTGGTATTATCTGGCGTGTCGCATCAATGTCTGGTACGTAGAAGCGATGCATTATTTGGATCTTGTTATCAAAGTCGTAATCCAGTCTTCTATTTGCCTAGTGGATTGAACTTTTCCTCCAGCAGATTCAAAGGCTGACACGACGTCGTCAACTCGAGTTTTCAGCATCCCTGAAGCGATTATGACGCCATCCTCTGCAACGGTAGCGACAAGTGATTCGGCGTTTTTTATGAGTACGTTGGCAGCTATATTCGCCACCACAACGTCGAAATCTCCATCCGTAATTTTATCTTGGGGTAACTCACCAGACAGGATTGTTGATTGAGCGGAGAACCCTGCATCATTTAAATTCCT
>DODG01000379.1:1274-2028 GCA_003509065.1 Acidobacteriota bacterium | reverse complement strand
GACCCGCAGCCCACGTCTAGAAATCGGTCATTTGGTTTTACGGTTGTTTCTATTTCTTCTAAGCACATGCGTGTCGTTGGATGATGCCCGGTGCCAAATGCTAATCCTGGCTCTAGTGTTATCACCACGTCAGATGTTTTTCCTGTAAATTCCGCGGACTTGGGGACTATCATCAGATTGGTACCTATTCTAATGGGTTTGAATTTTTGATTTCGCCATTCCTCATCGTTGACTTCGCGTTCTTCAATTTCTGGTAGATCCACGAAATGTCTGATCAGTCGAACTCCCACGTTGATTGCAGTTTTACGACTACTGGTGGTATCGTCGAATGGGAGCCAGCCTTTTATAGTGACCCAATCGGTAGGGTCTGGGATCTCCCCTTCATCTGGGTTGTATCCGCCGGGATGTTCTACTGATGCTGAGCCTTCACCGTGGAGGTTGAATAGGTGTGTTAGAGGCTCCACATATTCTGGTGGTGAAATGATGCTGATTTGTAGCCAACGCATCTAAAAGCCTTTATTCGGACCTGAGCCGTTATTTAAGGGTTGTGTTCCTCATTGTTGAAGGCATCCTTCAATCGTCCGAAAAATCCGTGGCGGTTTCCTGATCCCTTGCCGACTCGCTTCAGTCCAAACGATTCTGCGAGTTCTTGTAACAGTTGGGTTTGGCGTTCATCAAGTTTCCTGGGGGTAATAATGTTGAGCTCGACGAGTTGATCTCCTCGACGACCGGAGCCACCCATGTGTTGAATACC
>DODG01000379.1:0-883 GCA_003509065.1 Acidobacteriota bacterium | reverse complement strand
ACCCATCGAGTGTTTCAATATTGATAATGCCGCCAAGAGTGGCCATCGCTATGTCGAGTTCTGCAGTCATCAGTATATCGTCACCTTTACGATCGAAGATCTTGTCGTTTTCCACACCTATATGGACATAAAGATCGCCGCTTTGAACACCTCTTCCACCTGTTTCGCCTTCTCCATGTATTAAGAGCTTGGTTCCATGTTCGATCCCAGCTGGAATTTGGACTTCTATTTTGCGAGATTTTCGTTCTTTGCCACGGCCAGAACATTTTTTGCAGGCGGTTTGCACCGTCTGTTTCTCTCCTTGACACGTAGGGCAAGTGGTTACTTGTTCGAACTGTCCAAAGAATGTTCGCTGAGTACGACGAACCTTGCCTTCTCCATGGCAACCCGGGCATTCGACAACATCAGTGCCTGGTTCGGCCTTACCTCCCTCACATCGGTCACAGGTTTCCATTCGATTTATTTTGAGTTCTCTTGGGACTCCAAATGCAGCGTCTCGGAAAGAAACATTGATTTGAAATTCTAAATCCGCTCCTCGGTTAGGAGCTTGTCTGCTTGAACCACCGAAAAAGGAGTCAAATATGTCTCCAAAACCGCCAAATCCCTCGAACCCATCAAAGCCACGACCTTGCTGACCGTTGACACCTGCGTGACCGAACTGGTCATATTGAGCCTTGCGCTGGGGATCACTTAAGACTTGATACGCCTCGTTTACTTCTTTGAACCGCTCGCCTGCATCAGATTCTTTATTGCGATCGGGATGAAACTTTAGCGCTTGTTTTCGAAATGCCTTTTTGAGATCTTCTTGTGTCGCATCACGGAGGACACCTAGAACCTCATAATAATCACGTTTGCTGGTTGTCATAGGAAAGGTGGGCACGTA
>DODG01000161.1 GCA_003509065.1 Acidobacteriota bacterium | reverse complement strand
TGTTAATGATCCCTTCGTGATGGAGGCCTGGGGAAAAACGCAGGCTGTTGAAGGCAAGGTATCAATGGTGTCAGATGGGAGTGGTCGTTTTAGTCGTGCCATGGGCTTAGAGATCGATCTTCGAACAGCGGGATTCGGGCTGCGTTCGAAAAGGTACGCGATGATTGTTGATGATGGTGTAATTGTTCATCTCAATGTCGAAGATGGATTGGGGCTTGAAACCAGCGACGCTTCTACGATGTTTGATTTGTTGTAAATAGACGCTTAATACCTGCGGTAGCAATCATCCTGAGCCAAGTCCCGGTGGGATACGGCTGCTTTCATCAAGGGCTTGTTCGAGTGCCCAACCGATTCTAAGAGTGTGGGCTTCGCGGAAAGGATGTCCGTGAATACAAATTGATATGGGTAGATCATTGGTCGAGTGGGCGCTCGGTATTGCCAGTGCGCAGAGTCCTAGCACGTTGGTTGCCCGGGTAAAATGGGCAGGAAGAATTTGCTCATCTACTTCATCAGTAGGAATAGCGCAATCGGTTGTGGTTGGCGTAATCAATGCGTCAATATCACTCATTTCTACAGCGAACTCCGCTCTCCAGAGATTCATTTGATGCAAAGCATCTAAATATTGTTTTGCCGAACAGGATTTTCCATGCAGCATTCGATTGCGGACAGCGCTGCCAATAGGAAGACCACTTTGGTCCACTAAATCGGCAGTACACGAGTAGCCTTCGGCACTGATAATGACCGACGACATGTTTCGGTAGGTTTCAAACGGATGAGGGAGTCCACGTATCACGATTTCCGCACCGAGATCTTTAATCAAACTCAAAGAGCGTTCGTAGGCGTCGTTCATTTCGCTAGATAAAATTTCTCGTTCTTCATCTGGTAACACCGCGAGGCGCATTCCAGAAATGCCTTTTCGAAGATGAGTTATTGGGTTGTCCAGCGGAGGTTGCAATGTTGGTGGATGTTTGGAATCGGGTCCTCGAATAACGTCATAAATCAACGCGACATCTTCTACACACCGAGCCATCGGGCCGACCGTGTCAAGTGATGTAGAAAGTGGCATGACACCGTAGTTTGATACCCGACCGAATGTCGGCTTAAGCCCGGTGATGCCGCAAAAAGCAGAAGGTAATCGCACGGAGCCGCCGGTATCTGAGCCCAGCGCTGCCGCACAAAGCCCTGCAGCGACGGCGACACCGGAACCACTGCTGGAGCCTCCCGGTATTCGGTGAGTTTCAAGATCCCATGGATTCCAAGGGGTTCCATAGAATTCGTTTGTTCCCCAGCCGCCGAGCGCAAATTCGACCGATTGGGTTTTCCCAAGAATAATCGCTCCCTGGCCGATAAGGCGCCCTACCACCGTTGCAGTCTCGGCTGAAATCCGATTTTTGAGGGCATATGAACCCCAGGTCGTTGTTTGCCCTTCAACTTCGATAATGTCTTTGAGCCCAAAGGGAATTCCGTGCAATGCCCCAAGAGGTTTGCCGGAGAGCAGTTTCTGATCAGCAACTTTGGCGGCTTGCAATGCACTATCGTAGAACACTGTCATGAACGCATTCAGTTTGGTGCCGTAATGCGAAATCCGGTCGAGATAGTCATGCGTCAACTCTTCAGCAGAGACATCACCCTTCAGAAGTGCACTGAGTTGCTGGTGCATGGGTTGGAATGGGAATTCAAGTGACATTAATTATTTCCGCCCGCTAAAATGATGCGACGATAGACATTGGCAACGTTACCATGAAGCAAGTGTTTGACGATCTTAAAATATTTTGGGGAGATAAGGATCCTTGGGTGAGAAAATCAATAATGGTTGTATACAATGGGATGACGGAAATCAAGCATTGGAGATTTTCTAGTGCCTACTGCAAGCATTAACAAACATGAAATGTATTACGAGATTCATGGATCGGGTGCGCCAGCTGTTTGCATGGGTGGTTGGGGAACTTATTGCCATGGGAATCAGAAAGCTCTAGCGCGCGGCCTCACAGACCAGTACAAAGTACTGGTATTCGATTATCGCGGAATCGGTAAGTCAACTGATGATCCGGATACCGCGGCTTCTATGGGACTGTATGCAGAAGACTTGATCCAACTCTTGGACTATCTTAACTGGACCAACGTGCACTTGATTGGCCTAGTAGGTATGGGCTGTTGTATCGGGCAAGAAGTCGCGATCAGTAGGCCAGATCTGGTTAGAAGTATGGTGAATATGGGGGCGTGGGCATCGTGTGACCAATATCTTTTCGATCAGTTGAATTTGTTTCGAAGTGTTCATCGTGATTCGGGATTCTTAACCTTCCAAGAATTTGTCTGTATTTATTCCTTTCTCCCCGAGTTTTATAACGAGAACAAGCATCGTTTATTGGGACCTGATGGCCAATGGCGAGAACTAAAAGACAACTATGTGACACATGAGCGTTTGGTCGAGGCGTGCTTAACTCACGATACCATTGAACGTTTGGAGTCGGTTCAAGCACCGACTTTGATCATTCATGCAGCCAAAGACATGGTCACCGGCCCACGAACGACCTTGCCACTTGAGTGGGGGATAAATGGCGCCGAAGGCGTTACTATGAAGGATGTTGCGCACGTGGTAGCTGGAAAAGAGCAGAAAATTGAATTCTGTAATATCCTGTTTTCATTCCTGGCTAAACATTAGGTTTCTATTCGCTATAGTGGTGGTATATTTTTTGCCTACGGGTAACGATGAAGAAATAAAGAGTTATTTTCCGGCATTGGAAGAGCTTTGTTGAACAAG
>DODG01000224.1 GCA_003509065.1 Acidobacteriota bacterium | reverse complement strand
GACGGATGGAACGATCGTGTCCTGATTTACGAAACCAATCCCGAGACGTTGTCTTCGGGCGGAGGTCATGTGGCTGTGGCGGTTCTAGGACAACCTGACTTTGAAACCCAGGAACCGCAAACAAGTCGCAACCGTTTCGATTTCGCCGTCGATATCGGTCGGGGCATTGCATCGAATATGTTGCCTGTGGGTATTGCGATTGACTTCAAAAATCGTCGAGCTTTTGTTGCTGACGGCGGAAATCATCGAGTGCTCGTATTCGATATTGACCGTGATCGGCTGACCAGTGGTTCTGATGCGATTAATGTACTTGGCCAGCCAGATTTCACGTCAGGTGACCCTGGGTTGGCGGCCCACAGCTTGAGTTCACCTGGACATCTAGCGTACGACGCTGATAACGACCGCCTCTTCGTTGTAGACAACAGGAACCACCGCTTGCTTGTTTTTGCTGTGGCACCAGACGTAATACAAGACGGAATGGCTGCGATCTCAGTTCTCGGGCAACCGGATTTTTCCAGCACGACGCCGGCAACTCAATTGCGAGGTCCAGGCAAAGTGATCACGGGAAAAAGTTTCACTTCACCGAATGGTGTAGCGTATGACCATGTAAAGCAACGGCTGTATGTTGCTGACCAGGGTGCAGACCGTGTACTTGTATTCGATGTCACAGCGGATCGAATGAAAAACCATCCGACTGCTTTGGCTGTGCTGGGTCAGCGCGACGAGATGAGTCAATCTGGACAAGTGTTAAGGGATGTGTCCGCACAGGACCAATTGTACGATCCACGTGGGTTGGCATTCGACAGTATCAATCAACAGTTGTACGTGATGGATTCGCACTGGGCTCGGATGCTGATATTTCGAGATCCTTCTAGTCGCCACCGTATCGAGGTACCACCGAATGGCGTGGCCCGTTTCAGCTCGTTGGACCCTATCCTTGCATTAACGGAACCAGAACTCATTCTGGGTCAGGGAAAACTCCAAGTGGATGCTGGAGTTGCAGGTCTGTGGATGAAAACTCGTACCAAGGTCCTGATGGACACGCAAACTGAACAACAAAGTCGTCTTCTCCTTCATCAAGTAGCAGGGCGACTTGAAGCACCTACGATGCATGCGTTGGTTCTGGCCGATGGACGTGATGGTGCGAAGACTGTCATCAATGTTACTAATGAAACAGAGTCGTCCCAAGCGGTGGGTTTCACGCTGCGGTCAGGAAATGCCATAAGTTCGACTGTGGAGACGCTGACTTTGGGGGCCTCCATGACCGTTGATGTGGCAGAACTGCTGGATGGGTCGTTCGATACTGGAGCACTTGAGGTGACTTCGGATGCTCCTGTATCAGTAGCGGCTTGGCATGTTCTAGAAAACAAGTATGGCGAAGAAATAATCTCCATGGCTCCAGTGGTGCGTGGTTTGTCGCCGAACTCTGTGACCGTTCTACCGCATGTCATGATTGGTGGAGGATACGAAACCGACATAGTCTTGTTGAATGTAGAGAATGAGTCGGTGCAAGGAGAGATAGCTCTTATCGATGACGAAGGTCAGGAAATCGAGTATCAACGGTACGAAGTATCACCGCAGGAAGCGTTCATCTGGCAACCATCAACCGGTAGTTTGCTTCCACGCCGTACGTATGCGGTTGTGCATCCGACCTCCTCATTTACACCGTTGATTTCTGCATTGGTGTCACGGTCGGATGTGGGATTAATTACTAGGGTCGGTCTTGAGCCAGTCGCGAATGTAATGTATGCCAGGATTCCAATCCAGTCCATGCCAGATCTAATTCGTCACGGTCAGATGACACGGCTCGATTTAGTGATTGCAAATCCTGCTGAACACGCTGCCTCGGTGCGGTTCGTGCTGAGGGATCTAGATGGTCAAGAGGTGGACCGTGATGAGCGTCTTATCTTGCAAGGAGTTCAGAATACATTCACTCTCGGTAGTTTGTTTAATCGTGTGCAGTTCGCGGGCTCTTTAAGTATTGCATCGGACGTCCCAATTGCTTGGTCGGCGCGTCAAGTGACGACGAATCTCAGAGGTGATGAGATCTTGACCGAGATTCCTGTTCTGACGGATAGTTCAGCGTCAGGGAAACTGGTATTTCCGTATAATGACGGGCAGGGGAACTCGACTCAGCTTTTTATGATTGCTGGAGCAACTGGTCGGTTAGAATCACACGTTGAGTTCGTCGATATGGGCGGGCAGTTAATCGATGTTATCGCTCGGTAAAAAACATTATGACTAAAAACTGGCCAATTATTGCCGCGTCCTTTCTTACGATTGTCTTTACCTTCGGGATACCTACGATGGTAATGCCAGTCATCTACGCACCAATCATCGACGAATTCGGATGGGGTCGTGCGCAGGTGACGTTTGTTGCAACACTCAAGTTCGGTGCTGGCGCTGTCTTTGGTATTTTCTTTGGCGTCATTGTCGACAAATTGAGCATTCGAAAAATCGTGGCCGTTGCTTCCTGCCTGTCGGCCATTGCGATGCTAGGATTTCTCTGGGTGCAAACGCTCTGGCAGTTTTATCTCGTCGGTCTTGTGTTGGGAATGGGTTCAATTTCCTGCATGATTGCCATCAAGGTACTGGTTTCGCAGCGGTTTATGCATCAGCAAGGTCTTGCGATTGGTTCGGCGTTACTTGGTACCAGTGTCGCGGGGATTTTTACCCCACCATTTGCGACATGGCTGATTGGCATCTATGGCTGGCGGATGACGGTAGCACTGCTAAGCATTGGCATTTGGACAGTTGCGCTCCCAGTTTTCTTGCGGGTCGTTAAAGACTCTCAAGATGCTGAAATCGAAGGCGCAGGACCTGCAAATAGTTCATCGCAAACCAAACGCGAGGAGAGTGCTGCCGCCGAGATAGATTTTTCAGATGTGCTGAAAAGCCGCTCGTTCTGGATGATTGGCCTGGCTGTGAGCTTGATTGGGTTTACGGATCAGTCGCTGGGGCAACATCTTATGCTGTATCTCATTCAGGAGGTTCATTACAGTCCCATGGACGCAGCTTGGATAAAGAGTGCCGTGTTCGGCGTTAGTATTGCGGGCAAGCTTGGCTTTGGATGGCTATACGACAAGCTGTCGGTGCAAGGCGTCATGCTCTGTTATTTCCTGATGGCTGTGTCCGTGTTACTGATGTTTCCCCTTTTCATTTCGTCTGCGCTGGTTGCATTTATCATTACGCGTGGTTTATCCCACGGCGGTTCGATTGTAGACATCCCGGTCTTATCGAAGCACTGTTTTGGGCCTAAGGTGCTAGGGAAGACAATAGGGATTCTGACTGCGTGCGTGACCATTGGGTTCGCTATCGGGCCGCCGCTAGTGGGCTATATGTCCGACACACAGGGTAGTTACAGGAATGCTTTTATCATGCTCGCCGTTGCGTCGATTGCGGCCGGCTTGTCTTTATTGGGTGTGAAGACGACTTATCGAGATCGAATAATCGCCCTGGAGCAGTCTCGGGTACAAGCCTCAGAAACGTCTGCGTGAGAGTTTTCAAAATTAGTACTGCGTGAGTTGTGGGGCACTCATAAACATCTCATTGGAGATCATGCGCTATGTACAATGCCTACGAACACCCTCATGAAGATCTCCGGGAATTACTAAAACGTGCGGCTGATGTTGGTGAACTGCTGACAGTGGATGGCGTAGATTGTAATTTGGAAATGGGTGCGTTTACTGAGATTGTCCACCATACGCATGCCAACCCACCAGCCATTTTGTTTCAAAAGATTCCAGGATTCCCAGATGGATTTCGTGTTGTATCTGGGACCATGAATTCGCGCAAGCGTTTAGCAATCGCTCTTGGATTTCCAGTACCAGAAACTCCCATGGATGTCGTCCGTTCGTACCGTGACCGAATGCAATTACATAAGTCACTTGCACCTGAAACTGTGGAGACCGGACCGATTCTTCAGAATATTGATCGTGATGACGATGTTGACTTAAATAAATTTCCTGCACCANNTCGTGATCGGGCCAAACCGTTCGGTTAACATTTATGTACAACGTATACGATCGGCCACATCGAGATTTACGTGATCTACTAAAGCGTGCGGACGCGGCAAACGAACTTCTCACAATCGACGGTGTGAATTGGAACCTTGAGATGGGCGCGTTAACCGAGCTCATTCACCACGCCAGACCGAACCCACCAGCGATTCTCTTCCAGCGTATT
>DODG01000315.1:1589-2579 GCA_003509065.1 Acidobacteriota bacterium | reverse complement strand
CTGGATGATGTGAAGCGGACCTCGAACACTGGCTACCAGCACTTCAGTCAAAAATTCATAATTTTCGTAAATCTCAACAATAGAACCAATCAGGTCCATTCCAGACGTGCCAATGTCGTCCAGGCGACCTACAAACGGACTAACAAAGGTGGCGCCAACCTTGGCTGCCAACAGCGCCTGTGCCGCGGAAAACACCAATGTGACGTTCACAGGAATATTCTCGGAAACCAAAGCCCGACACGCCTTGATCCCTTCCTCGCCAAAGGGCACCTTAACGACTATGTGATCGTCAATTTTTCGCAGTTGACGACCCTCTTGAATCATTCCTTCTGTATCTGTCGCCACAACCTCGGCGCTGACAGGACCTTGCACCAAGTCACAGATTTCTTTGAGAATCTTGCGCGGATCACCAGCTTCCTTCGCAAGTAATGAAGGATTGGTTGTAGCACCATCCACGATACCAAGTGGCATCAAGTCGGTGAAGTGTTGCACATTACCCGAATCAACGAACAATTTCATGCTGTCGCTCCTTGGGATAGACAATCATAGGCGCCCGTTTTATCAACCTTACTTCTACCTCTAGGCAGTTGTACACTCTGAGCCTGCTCATCGCGGCGTCTCTTGAACTTGATTGGATGGGCCACTAATATTGGGGGCCTTCGCCGTATCAAGAGCCACGACCGCGTACACATAGTCAACACCAGCTATCGCGGACGTATCCCGATAAGTCGTTTCCGTAATGATATCGGAGTGTAACGGTTGCAGTCTCTCACCTGTTGCTTCAGCCCGCAAGACCTGGTACCCCGCGAGATCGGCCTCAGAACTTGCATTCCAGATTAGGTTGATAGTCCCAACATTGGCAACTGCAACCAAATTCGTGGGTGGCGCGGGTGGGAATGTATCGATAAATTTAACGCACGTTTCCGTTGACGGCAGACTCTCAACCATCATCTCGAACGTCTCAACAGGCTCAGTTGCGTCAACTGACTC
>DODG01000315.1:0-1262 GCA_003509065.1 Acidobacteriota bacterium | reverse complement strand
TCAACTGACTCCGTGGAATCAAGGACCATCTGGTTAATCTGTTTAAGCGTTCCGATCATGTAGCAGCGCTCAAGACCAAATTCAACACGTGGATCCTGGAACTGCAAAGATTCTAATGGTGTGTCGTTTAGTGGTATCGGAGCAATATCGGTAACGTCCGTGTTCCTTGCAACTTCATATACGTTATACCGACTAGTAATACGTAGACGACTGGGTTGGCCAAATTCTTCAATTGGCGCCGACCTTAAAAACGATTCCGACACTGGCACCTGCACAAGACGCCGCGCCTCACGCGCTGGAATCCAAGTCATCGTAACAACATCGCTTGTGTACTGAACGCTAGGATACGCCGTTGAATGCGGCGGGGCCGTCAACCGCATTGGAATTGGTGCCGCCGGACTACGACGTCCTCCCTTCGTAACACCAATCGCCGCATAAAAGCGACTTGGAGGTGGTACAAATGACGGGGACACAAGGGGGCCTTGGAGCTCCTGTAATCGTAGCTGCTTCTTGTCCTGTTCATTGCTACGCCTGCGAGGGCTCCGCCGGATCTCCGTTAGGTCGATCGGCGTCAGCATCTGGGGTGTCAGTGTTTCGATAAACGAAATGCGCTGTCCCTGCACATACCCAGCATCTTCGATGACCGTTAACGAGGCTACTGATAGCGTATCAGCTGTCGATTCTTGGTCAGCCTCATCATCTTCAAGATCCTCTGGTTCGGGAGGCTGATGCATTTCGAAAGTTGCGATCAGCGTCGCAGCCCTTCGAAACTCACGATCGGTCAATGGCGGTTCAGTAGAGGGAAATGAATGGGCTGTTAAAGCATAGAGTTCGACGCTGCCTATGTCTGCTGGCGTACTGCCGTCTGAGTTTTCAGTTGGCACATTGAAATCGAGAAACACCTCAGACCCGATCCGACGGATGCTAAAGTCCTCGACTGGAGCTGGTACTAAGCGCAGTGGCGCAAGCGGAGGTCCTTTCTTACCGCAAGCACCGATTGCAAAAAGTGCCAGCGACGCGATTGACACCAACAGCCGCCACCGCGATTTGGTCACAGGATGTACCGTGACAGGTCCTCGTTTTTGACGATATCCGCCAACATGTGCTCTACGTACGCAGCGTCAATAGTGATTGACTTTTCAGGCAAGTCCGGCGCCTCAAATGAAATTTCGTCAAGGAGCTTCTCCATTACTGTGTGTAAACGCCTCGCACCAATATTTTCGGTACGCTCGTTGACCATGGTAGCGAAGTGGGCGATCCGC
>DODG01000339.1 GCA_003509065.1 Acidobacteriota bacterium | reverse complement strand
ATACCATCGATACTGTTATACCGATCCAGAAAAACCTGCTCCAATTAATCACGATGCCGACAGTGTAACGGTGCTGAGACCAGTCACCACACCCACAACCCAATTGGCATTAGGGGTGTAAGTTCGACTAACCCTTAGAACGAGTAGTGGTTAGCTGGCGAGAAACAAGTCTTGTGTAAAGACCTCCTCGTTCCAACAACTCCTCATGCGTCCCGTATTCAACGACTTGACCCTGGTTCATCACGACTATCAGGTCGGCGGTCATAACGGTGGATAACCTGTGGGCTATAACCAGCGTTGTCCTGCCTGAGGCCAATTTATCAAGTGCAGTCCTTACCGCGTACTCATTAACTGCATCAAGGTGAGATGTTGCTTCATCCAGCACGAGTATTGGAGCATCTTTCAGGAAAGCCCTTCCAATAGAGACTCTTTGTCTCTGACCCCCTGATAACTGCGATCCTCTTTCGCCTACAACCGTATCGAGACCCTCTGGAAGCGTTTCAACGAAATCACTTAACCCCGCCATGGCGACTGCAGTAGTTACCTCATCGTCCGTAGCAGAAGGATTAGCGATCAAAAAATTCTCACGCAACGACGTATTGAAAAGGTAAGTATCCTGGGCTACAAGCGCCAGGCTTTCCCTAAGTTTTGAAAGGACGTAATTGCGCAGATCCTTACCACCAAGACTGACTGCGCCGGACTGCGGATCCCAGAAGCGCATTATCAGGTGTGCCGCCGTTGTTTTACCAGCCCCGGAGGGTCCGACAAGAGCAACTGTATCACCTTGGGTTATGGAGAATTCGACTTGGTCGAGCGCTTTGAAGTCAGTGAAATCATAGCTGAACCCGACATCTTCCAAATTGATTTCTGTATCTACAAGATCGCGTTCATCTCCGTCCGATACCAGCACAGGTTCCAGTTGCACCGCGTAAATCCTGCGGGTAGAACCTATCGTATCCGCAAGTAATCTTCCCACCGTGGATATCTCTGAGATCGGCAAAAAAGCAGACATTGTAACAATCGTTAATAACGGTAATAACCCCGCATCCAGAGAACCTTGTGAAACGAGATATGCTCCAACTATGGCAACGGCCAAACCACCTAATCCCGTGATCAACTCCAAATAAATTTTCTGAAGTGTAAGCTCCCTGAAAAAAGGAATCCTAACGTCCACGTATTCCTGTGCCATACGCATGAATTCATTGCGCCTATGTTCTCCCATGTTAAAGGCAGAAACCTCATGCAGGCCCTGAACGGTATCAACGCTATGCGAATTCATTTCACCGAGTTTTTCTCTGGACCTGCCTCCCAACCTATCAACGCGATCTCTCGCTACGAGCGGGCTAATTGCCGTCAGTATCAGGAACGGTGCAGCAACCATCGCAAGGGGCCAACCGTATATTCCAAGCGTCACCAGGACTGCAGCAGGCACGGCTACTGCCACGAATGCGGGAGCGACGATATGAGCGAAGAAATACTCGACGGTCTCAACGTCCTGAGTAGCCATACTGACGAGATCCCCGGTACGTCTTCGAACAAGGTAAGCAGGTGCTAGGTGGTCAAGTTTTCTGAAAAGCGAAATACGCATCTCTGAGAGCAACCTGAAAGCCACGTCGTGAGAAACCCAGGACTCGGCCCAATGAAGTATCGCGGTAATCGGGGCTATCACCAGAAGTATAAGTACTAGGTTTTCACGTGGATCACCTGACCTTACGGCAGCTACGATTAGTCCGCTGGTTATTCCGACACCTATTAATGTGACGAAACGTGCCAAACCAAGGAAGAAACTAAGGGATAACTCTTTCCACCAGGGGCGTATTAATCCCATTAACACCCCGAAGATTTGAAGCCAACCCATACCTTCAGCTCTGAGGATGGCATCAGTAGGTTCCATGTTAACTCGATCATCTATTTGACCGGTGCGAACAGGCGCAACTTCAGCCTTTCTCTCGATTCCTGAGAACTGGTGATTCGTCGACTCAGATTCGGCTGCCTCCTGTGCAGCCATCAACCGAGCGTATTCACCATTTTTGTTTAATAATTCGTCGTGACTTCCGGATTCAACCACAGTGCCCGTCCGCATAACGTGAATTTGATCAGCGTTTTTTACACTTGAAAGACGGTGTGCTATTACTAAAACAGTTCGGCCCTTCATCAGGCGATCGAGTGCGTCTTGTATCACGTGTTCGTTTTCAGAGTCAACCGCTGAAAGTGCTTCATCAAGGATGAGCACTGGCGCGTCTTTTAACAGTGCTCTTGCTATGGCTATCCTCTGACGCTGTCCTCCCGAAAGTTTAATACCTCTCTCACCTATTAATGTTTCGTAACCATTCGGCAAACGATTAATGAACTCGGCTGCGTTGGCGAGTTCAGCCGCTTTTTCGAGGTCTTTTAGACTAGCGGATTGATTACCAAACCTGAGATTCTCAGCAACGGTCCCATGGAAGAGATAGGTGTCCTGTGATACGACCGCAAGGAGACTAGATAATCGTTCACGACTAAGACCATTAACAGGTTTGTCACTTATCAGAATCGACCCTTTGTCCACGTCGAAAAATCTCAAAAGCAAGCGTATTACGGAACTTTTTCCAGCACCGCTTTCGCCTACAATCGCGGCTGTTTGACCAGGTAAAACTTCGAGATCGAAATTCTGTAATACGGGTTGCCGACCACCGGGATAACTGAATGACACATCTTGGAAAGATAGACCCGTAGTTTCTGGTTCGATGTCATCGGATTGATTATCAGTAACACTCGGATTAGTATCAAGAAATGAGAAAACACCATGTGCGGCCGAGAGACCGTTAAGTCCCTGGTGGAATAGCTGGCTGAGCTCACGAAACGGCCTAAAAAGCTCTATACCGAGCATCAGAATGATCAACAGTTCCTCGAACCGCATCTCGCCTGAATCCACGCGATTAGCACCAACCACCAGCATTATGGCTGCCCCTATCGCTACCCCGGCAATGGTTACACCTAATGATCCTGCGTTGGTTGCTAGAACCCACATCGTTGACTTGAAAACCGCATGTGCCTTTTCTGCCAGAACATTTGCTTTAGCATTACTCTGCCCAAAAGATTTCAAGGTGAATAATCCTTGAACAGCATCTAGAAACTCGGCTGCAAAATCACCGTATGCTTCCCGTCTGTATATAGATGCGTTCTTATTCCAGCGATGAAAAGCGGCAGGGGCAAATATCGTCAATATTGAAAATCCCAAAGCTATCAGTGCCATCGGCAGATCTAGATACATCAGGTAAAAGAAGATACCTATCGGCGTCAAAATCGCTGTGAAGAGCTGAGGGAGGTATTGGCCGAAAAAGGTCTCCAGCTGTTCGACTCCGTCAACAATTGAAAGCATCGCATCACCCGTGCGTTGCTGTGCAAAATATGCGGGACCGAGGGCGATAACCTGATGTTGCAATAATTCACGGATAGATAGCTGTATAGAAGCTGCAGTCCGATGGGCGATCATCTCTTTGTGGTATTGCAGAATCGCTCTAAGTAATACCATCCCCCCTGCACCCAAAATTAACATTAAAAGATCTTCTAACCGTTCTCCTTTAAGAATCTCTCCTAGGAGAACACCCAATAGCACCAAACGGGCAATACCTGCAGCAGCGGTGAGAATTCCATATAACACGGCGAAAGCAATTCTTAGCCTGAATCCGCGTGTCAATGCCCATAGGCGAAGATCAAAATACATTAACGATAACTATTCTTGATATATCTGGTTTAACTAAATGGTAACGATCAAAAACATGAATACAAACATCACTCATTGATAATCGAGTTCTCCCATCTCAATTTAAACTGAAGAAGTCCTTGCAGAAATGCAGGGCTTTTACGTTAATTGACTCAATGTTGACCCAATAGCCCCAAATAAATA
>DODG01000350.1 GCA_003509065.1 Acidobacteriota bacterium | reverse complement strand
TGGCTGGGTGAGAACGGGGCTTGAGATTACGGTTCTGATTATTGGCTGGCGACTCGGTGGTGTGGTGGGTATCGGCACACTAATGATGGCTTTTAGTGTAGGACCTCTGGTTGCTGGTTGTTTATCGGTTGTAGACCGACTCGGTGGGGTTGAAGAAAATTCCTAAAGTCCATGGAAAGTCAATCCGAAAACTTAGTTTGAGGCGCCTAGTTTTTGAAGAGAATTACTTCTCAGGTCGACGATCGTTGTCTGATAAACGCTCTTCCGAAGTGCGCTCAATTTGCTCTTTTAATTCAGGTATCTGATCGACAAGACGATGAAAGTCGACAGCTTCTAGCACCAGCAGGCGGCAATTGGAAACGGAAAATATGGTCGCTGTGCGGCGAATATTCTCAATCAGAGCAATTTCTCCAAAAAAGTCGCCCTGCTTGAGTCGTATTGGTGTCGGCGTTAGTTCAACTTCTACTTCACCCTCCATGATGAAATACATTGAGTCAGCGATGTCTCCTCGCCGCACTAGAGCTTGGTTTGCAGACACGCTACGTGGTTTGAGGAGCTGAGCGACTGAAGCGATAGCAGTGGCATCCAAGCGAGCGAATAGTGGCACGCGTGCAACGCTTTGCCAGTTAACAACGAAGTCGCGTTTTCTCAATTCTTCAGCGAAGCCAGAAGCCAGGATTCCTGCGGGTACCGCAAACATCGCAATGCCAAAAATCATTGCAATGCCGCCGATCAATCTCCCAATTGGAGTGATCGGTGCCATATCTCCGTACCCGACCGTTGCCATCGTAGTGATAGCCCACCATAGACTCTGTGGAATAGATTCAAAAGAGTTCGGTTGTGCCTCGTACTCAAAAAAGTAAATCACAGTAGCGGCAAATACCAGCAATATGCTCAGCACCACTAGAGCCGCGAAGATTGAGCGGCCTTGCCTCATGACCACGTTCGCAACAAGTGACAAGGCTGGAACATAGCGAGACAGCTTGAATAGGCTCAGAGCTGCCGCAAGCTCAAACCAGTGAAGGTCAACTGAATGCACTAGATTGACCCAGGCAGGTAAGACAGCCAAAAAGTCGACGACCCCTAACGGGGATTTGAGATAAGCGATCCGGGATACCAATGCACCCGTGGGCGCTGTCCGTTCAGGTTCTACCCAGATCCGTAAAATAAATTCGACAGTAAGTACTGCTAAGGCAGTTTCCCTGATATTTTGGGTAAAACTACTAGTGGTGTGGTTAAAATTCGGTAATGTTTCTACCATTGCGATGACAACAACAACACCAACAGCTAACAAGAATAATCCCTTGAATAGAGAGTGAGCGATGGGTTGCGCATCGCTGTGCAGAATTTGATTGACATGGGCTCGCATTTAGTTGATGCCTATTATTTGCTCACGGTAGTTATATCTAACTAATTGTGCCCATACTAGATTTCCCAATACTGAACATCGTAAGAATGAGTTGATAGATTCAATTGTACGAAAGTTGGACATTCTGAAGATCGCGCACGGTAAGAACCAAAATTTAAAGTAGGAAATTTCGTATGATTTCAAAGAACGAAGATTTGAGTTTGGACAATAGTCCAAGAGTATTAGCTGATGACTTGTTAGATTAGAGGCTTATAGCCTGTAGCGTTTTTGAAAGTTCCTCACGGTTTTCTTGTTCTTTGTACTCCTGAGAATTTATAAATCGCTCTACGGTCATATCCATACTGGTAATCGCTTGTTTTAACGTCTCAGTTGCTTTTTCAGCTTTCTCAGCTTTAGAAAATGCACAAGCGAGATAGAATAGACTGTTACGGGTCGGTACTTTCACCTTTCGTAGGCTATCAATAGCATTGGTGAACTCACCCAACCAATAATAGCTCATGCCTTCATCTTCGAAGAGGACGTCTGGGCAGAATGGGTCGATTCGCATCGCGCGATGTATTTCTTCTAGAGCTCGCTGTGGTTGTCCGAGATAAATCAGCAATGAAGCATAGCGCGATCGGATGTAAGCATCACTTGGACAGAGCTCCACAGCTCGTTCGTGGTGATACGTTGCAACTTCGAAATCTCCCCCTGATAGTTTGATGGCGCCCATGATTCGATGGGCTTCTGGATCGTTTGAGTCGATCTCGAGCGCCCGGTTTACACTCGCAATACAATTTTCAAACCAGCTATCGTCAAAATCTTGCGGATACCAACCAGCTGTATTGGCCAACGAACAAGCACTCCAGGCATGGGCGCGAGCATAGTTGGGGTCAATTTCGATAGCTTTGTTGAAGAGTTCATGCGCTTTACGGGCGTTTTCTCCGGCAGTCATGCTGCGCCGGTGATACTCTAATCCCTGTAGGACAACATCATAGGCGGCCAGGTTCTCTGGTCGGTTGCTGGTGAGTTCCTGAAGTGCGTCTGCTTCTACCCTACCGACAATTGTGGATACAATCGTTTCGACCAGTTCATCTTGAATATCGAAAATCTCGTCCATGGTGGTATCGAAGTTATTTGACCACACTGTATGGTC
>DODG01000290.1 GCA_003509065.1 Acidobacteriota bacterium | reverse complement strand
GTAACCACGAGCTAAGACTGCCAGAGGACTCAACGATTCTAGGCGGCCAGACAGCTCCACCAGCGTTGCGCGCCGTTTCATGGCGACTTGCTGCATGGCTTCATGCAGTTTTCCTTCTGAACTCACAAGTTGAGTCAGTAGCTTTGAGAATGTTCGCCGGAGGTTTTGCCCTTCGAGTCGTAGTTCCAGTGCATGATAGCGGCGTTCGACAATAGCGTGTATACCTCGACTACCCCGCGCTAAATTGTGAGCAAGTTCGGTGATCTGTCGACGCAGAATTGCTACGCGGCCAGGTAGTCCGGATAAACCCGGACGTTGCTCAAGTTCCCTTATGTCTGTCCGGTACTCATGGATTTGCATAAGAGTCCTTGCGCGCAGCTGCTCACTAAGTCTGTTGATTCGATCGTGGTATTCGTCTTTGCGCGTTATCACCAGTTCCGCTGCAGCGGATGGCGTCGCTGCTCTAAGGTCGGCTACAAAATCTGCAATTGTGAAATCCGTTTCGTGACCGACTGCTGAAATGATTGGAACGCTGGACGCTGAAATAGCTCTGGCCACGGATTCTTCATTAAAGGCCCACAGGTCTTCCATTGAACCACCGCCGCGACCGGAGATGATTACGTCAACACCCGGCACAGCACTAATTTGTGTCACGGCTTGTGCAATATCATCGGCCGCACCAACACCTTGGACTCGTGCCGGTCTTATGAGTAGATGGGCATTGGGGTACCGACGTCTCAGCACTTTGATAATGTCTCTCAGTGCCGCACTGTCAAGCGATGTCACGATACCAATCTTCCGAGGTAATGCAGGTAGTGGTTTTTTTCGTTCGTCATTAAACAAGCCTTCTTTTTTTAATTTCTCCTTTAATTGTTCGAAGGCGAGTTGTAGGGTGCCAATACCGTAAGGCTCTAGATGCCTGCAGACGATCTGGTACTCTCCTTTTGGTTCATATACACTAATCCGCCCACGAGCGATTACTCTTAAACCATTCTCCGGTTGAAATTTCAGATATCGAACTGTTGTTCTGAACATGACGACCTTCAACTGGGAACGATCATCCTTGAGTGTGAAGTACAAATGGCCGGTGTTCCATAGCCGACAATTTGATATTTCACCATCCACCAGGATTTCACTGTAAGAAGATTCAAGTAGTCCCCGGATTTCACTAGTTAATTCAGACACGGTCATAATGCGCCGTGGCTGTGAACTCGATCTGGCAGGTGAAGCTTGCTTGGTCTTGGCGGCTTCAGACGGTTCGCCAAGCGGAAGAGCGAAGGAATCGATCACGACACACTCAAGTTTAAAGAGGTCAAGTTTTCGATGTCCTGAACCGAAAGACTAATACGTTCAATATCGGTAGCTCGCCCCGTAGTGCTATCAGCTGTAATAACGACCCCATTGAGACGAGGGTCATCGGTTGCTGTTTCAAAACGTGCAGGCATTCCGCTAAGAAATCGACTTAATGCTGCTTGTTTTTTGACGCCGATAACTGAATCGTGTGGTCCTGTCATTCCAACGTCAGTAATGTAGGCTGTTCCATCAGACAGGACTCGGTTGTCGGCCGTTTGGACATGGGTGTGGGTTCCAACAACGGCCGTGACTTTACCATTCAGGTGCCAACCCATTGCGATCTTTTCCGATGTAGTCTCTGCGTGAAAATCAACCAGGATGATTGGAGTCCGATTACTAAGTTTCTCGATGGCCTCAAGCACAATCCTGAAGGGATTATCAAGGTTTGCCATAAATACCTGGCCCATAATGTTGATTACAGTGACCATATCGCCGAGAGCGGTAGTCGCCTCATAGTGACCATGTCCTGGGGCCCCTTCTGGATAATTGGCGGGTCGTATGAGGCGAGGTTGCGTAGGAATGTAATCGATGACCTCTTTTTTGTCCCAAATATGGTTACCTGATGTCATGACATCAACGCCATATTCTCGAATTGATTCTCCAATCTCCCGGGTAACTCCGAAACCACCCGCTGCGTTTTCGACGTTAGCTACAACGAGGTCAATTGAGTAACGATCGATTAATGGCGGAATCGCACGTCGAGTCAGTTCGCGGCCTGGTTTTCCGACAATATCGCCGATAAAGAGTAGTCGAATGGTTCTGGACAAGGTAATAGCATTATAGTCTTCAGGCTGTTTGTCTTGACCGCAGAGCCAACAGAAAGAGGAGTGAATCTAGATAGGTGGCACGAAATCGACTTTTTGAAACAGATATGTCACGTGTTTTGAAGAAGTGATTCACTCGTTTTACTCAGTAAGACATAAACATTTTTTTATAAGTTTTTATGGTGTTTTCTCTTTTTTTCATAATATGAGTCATTAACACTAAGAAAATATGCTTTGATATTACTAATTTTTTGTGTATAATTCTTAGACAAAATGATTCAAATTGAGGATTAAGTGATTTGGTCAAAGTGAAAGAGAGGAAGGAAATGACATTAGTGCGATATGAACCTTTTCGTGGATTATCAAATATCGAAGGACTCTTCAATGACATGTACTGGGGTTTGAGTTCCAATCGAAACGAGACAGCCCAAGGCAGCTATGGCACTTGGATTCCAGCTGTTGACATCTACGAAGATGGAGAAAAGAACCTCATTATCAAGACAGAGCTTCCCGGCTTGAATCGAGATGACATTAAGGTCATGGTCGAGGACAACAAGCTGTCGATTAGTGGTGAAAGGAAGCTTGAGAGTGATATGTCTGATGATAAGGTGCATCGACTTGAGCGAAGCTATGGAGCCTTCCAGCGTTCGTTCAGGCTACCGCCAACGGTAGAATCTAGCCAGGTTCATGCTGATTATACTGATGGGACTTTAACCGTAGCGCTCGCACTTCGTGAAGATGCAAAACCGAAACAAATTCCGATTGGCAGTGCGTCCTGAGAAGGATTAATAGGTTGCAGGGCGGTATGCGCGTTTACCAGCCTTAGTACTTATGTGGCACTTGAGGCTGGTTTTGGG
>DODG01000073.1 GCA_003509065.1 Acidobacteriota bacterium | reverse complement strand
AGAGCACCGGTCTCCAAAACCGGGGGCTGGGGGTTCGAGTCCCTCCTGGCCTGCCATTAAAATCGGAGAATTGGGTCGGGGTTTCTGAGATAGAACACGGGCGAAATATGAACAATCAGAAACACGATTTGATGACCGTCGGCGCATTTGGTTTGTGGGATCGATCCCGAACATTCCTCACACAGGTTCGCAATGAGTTAGAGCGGGTTACATGGCCGTCTAGGAAAGAAGTGTACGCAACAACTTTTGTCGTCGTGTGCACGTCAGTGTTCTTTGGCATCTATTTGTGGGGAATTGATTTAATTCTCAATGCGCTCGTTAGCTCGATTTTTCAGAACTTTGGTGCAGCATGATGACCGACGTCAACACGAAGCAGTGGTACATCGTGCACACTTATTCTGGATTTGAGAACAAAGTGTCTGAATCGTTAGGACAACGCGTACAAGCGTACGGGCTTCAGGACGATATTGGTGAGGTGCTAATTCCTACTGAAGATGTTGTCGAAATGCGCGGTGGACGAAAGGTAGTAAGTTCCAAACGCTTTTTCCCTGGCTATATTTTAGTCGAAATGAATATGTCCGACGATGCTTGGCATGTAGTGAAAAACACCCCGAAAGTGACAGGGTTTGTAGGGGCAGGTGCGAAGCCGACACCGCTCACGCGTGATGAGGTTGACCAGATCCTTCAGCAGGTAACGATTGCGGCGGAAAAGCCTAAACCGAAGTACATGTTTGATAAAGGTGAGCAGGTTCGTATTAATGAGGGTCCTTTTACAAATTTTAATGGTCTTGTTGATGAAGTGAATCTCGACAAAAACACCTTAAAGGTCATGGTCACAATTTTTGGTCGAGCGACACCGGTCGAACTGGACTTCTTGCAGGTCGAGAAACTGTAGTCGCGGTTGGCAATTGTTTGGTTAAAAGTTATTAGATATGGCAAAAAAAATATTAGCAATGGTGAAGTTGCAAATTGCGGCGGGTAAGGCAACGCCTGCACCACCAGTAGGAACTGCGCTGGGACCTCACGGCCTGAACATTATGGATTTTTGCAAGAACTTCAATGCTAAGACTGCTGGTCAAGAAGGATTAATTATTCCAGCTGTTGTGACGGTTTACGCTGATCGCTCGTACAGTTTCATAACTAAGACTCCACCGGCCGCGGTATTGCTTAAAGCTGCTGCCAATATTGCCAAGGGTTCAGGTGAACCAAATAAAAATAAAGTCGGCATTGTAAGTGCGAATGATGTGGCTGAGATTGCGAAAGTGAAGATGCCAGACTTAAACGCCAATTCACTGGAAGCTGCAATGAAGATTGTTGAAGGCACGGCCAGGTCGATGGGACTCGAGGTTAAGTCCTAATGGTTGGTATTCAGTTGTGTTCGAAGGCAGCTTGATTGGTGCAGGGGACTCTAATGAACCGTAGAAATAAGAACTTTGCTGCTGCTCTTGAGCAAATACCAGAAAAGTCACTTCAGCTGCAAGAAGCGATTCCTCTCGTACAGAAGGTTCGGTATGCCAAATTCGATGAGACCATCGAAATCGCTATGCGTCTTGGTGTAAATCCTAAACATGCTGATCAAATGGTACGCGGTACTGTTGTTTTGCCACATGGCCTTGGACGCAATACCCGTGTTTTGGTAATTGCAACTGGGGAGAAGCAGAAGGAAGCGCAAGATGCTGGCGCTGATGTTGTCGGTGGCGAAGATATGGTTGAGAAGATTCAAGGTGGCTGGATGGATTTTGAAGCTGTGGTGGCTACTCCTGACATGATGCGCGCTGTGGGTAAACTCGGTAAAGTGTTAGGGCCTAGGGGATTGATGCCGAATCCAAAGATTGGGACCGTTACATTTGAAGTGGCTAAGGCTGTCAAAGAAATAAAAGCTGGCAAGGTAGAGTTTCGTGTCGACAAATCAGGAATCATTCATGCGCCTATCGGGAAGTCATCATTTGCGAGTGAGCAACTCATTGAGAATGCCGAAGCTCTGGTGACCAGTGTAGTTAAAGCCAAGCCCAGTGCAGCTAAGGGCAAGTATTTGAAGAGCGTCACAGTAAGTTCAACGATGGGCCCAGGAGTTAAGGTGGATGAGGTGAGTGCGGAAGCACTGCACGCTTAATGGCGATGCATTTAGCTTCGAACACAGGATTGTATTGATGGCAACTACAAGAGCAGAGAAGGACGTTGAGCGGCAACAACTGGAAGAGGTCTTTCAGGGAGCCGAGAGCGTTATTCTTGTCGATTTTACTGGACTGAATGTTCTAGCGGCTACCGAGTTAAGGCGTAAGCTGCGAGCTGCCGACGGGCATTATCGTGTCGTCAAGAATACTTTGGCCAAACGCGCTATTAAAGGTAGTGCGTTCGAGTTGTTGCATGATTCGTTCGAAGGAACGACTGCGGTTGCTTATTCAAAAAACGATCCAGCACCACTGGCTAAGGTTCTGACAACCTTCGGGAAAACCGAACCGGCATTGAAAGTGAAAGCTGCAGTCGCGCAAGGCCTCAGTTATACGGCAGCCGAAGTTGCCAAGTTGGCTGCATTGCCAGAAAAAGAGGAACTGTATTCGCAATTACTTTCTGTATTGCAAGCACCGATGGTTCGATTGGTTACGACGTTGAAAGCGCCGTCGCGCGATCTTGTCAGTATTTTGTCGCAACTTAATACGAAGATTAAAGCGAAAGACGATTAATCAAAATGGTCGCCGCGCTCGCGATAGCCGGCGAGGATTATCACGCGAGGAGAACAGAGAATGGCTGATGTGACGCAGGAGAAAGTTGTTGAGTATATCAAGGGGATTTCAGTCATGGAGCTCTCGGAGCTCGTAAAGACCCTTGAAGAGGAACTCGGTGTTTCCGCGGCAATGCCGGTTGCAATGCCTGCTGCTGCTGCAGCGGGTGGTTCTGAGGCGGCAGAGGAACGAACCGAATTTAGCGTCATGCTTACCGACATTGGGGCTAAAAAGATTAACGTTATTAAGGCGGTGCGAGAAGTAACAAGTCTTGGACTTAAAGAAGCCAAGGATCTCGTAGAGAGTGCGCCTTCGGCAATTAAGGAATCAATTCCTAAGGACGAAGCCGAGTCTATCAAAAAGAAATTTGAGGAAGTAGGCGCGAAGGTCGAGATTAAGTAGGGGTGTCCAGTCAGATGTCGCGTTGTCGAGTTGTTGCTGTGGCTCTCGTGAAGGAGGGTGCCAGTTTACGATCCCGCTGGAAGCGTTCTCTGTCAGGATCTTGGATCTAATTTTTGACCAGTCCGATCCAGTGATCGGAGTTTGGATAAATTAAGTATGTACAGCCTGCCGAAAAATGTATATCGTGAGCGTATTAATTTTTCAAAGATTAAGACAACTATTCCGATACCGAATCTGATTGAAATCCAGAAAAAGTCGTACTCGCGTTTTCTACAGATGGGTCAGTTACCTAGCGAGCGAGAGGACGCAGGGCTGCAGTCAGTATTTAAGTCTGTATTCCCGATTAGTGACTTTCGCGAGAATTCCTCTCTAGAGTTTATTGAATATAAGATTGGCAACTGGGAGTGTAAGTGCGGGAAGATCAGTGGACTTCATCATCTTCGCATGCCATGTGTAGGCTGCGGTACAGTTTTAACCGCCGATTCTTTTGGTGGTCATGAAATCGTCTGTTCGGATTGTGGCGAGACGAACTTTGGCCAGGGTGACTTGTGTGATGTGTGTGGCACTACAGTCACACTAAAAGTTAAGTACGATGTTGAAGAATGCCAAGAACGAGGCATGACCTATGCAGTTCCCCTGAAGGTGACTATCCGTCTCATCGTTTGGGACAAAGATCTTGAGACCGGTGTTAAAACAATTCACGACATCAAAGAACAGGAGGTCTATTTCGGGGATGTCCCGTTAATGACCGAGAACGGCACCTTCATTATTAATGGCACGGAGCGAGTGATTGTATCGCAGCTGCATCGTTCTCCAGGCGCATTTTTTCATTCCGAAGACAAGTCAACGTTCATCGGCCAGATTATTCCTTATCGTGGTTCGTGGGTAGAGTTCGAATATGACGCGAAGAATCTCCTGTACGTTCGCATTGACCGCAAGCGAAAATTCCTCGCAACTGTTTTTCTCCGAGCACTGGGTCTCCGGAGTATGGATGAAATTATTCGGTTGTTCTACTCGGTAAGTTCCCTCCATATCCGACAAGGCACTCTTTACTGGCAGGTTAATGAAAATCTTTTGGGGCGATGTGCTGGAGCCACAATCACGGTGCCTGGCACTGAAGTATCGGTAAAGGCTGGCAAGAAGATTACAAAGTCACTTCTGCAGGCTTTGGTTGAAGCTGGAATCGAAGAAGTTGAGGTTTCAGATGTTGAACTTGAGGGCGCTTATTCTGCTGCTGATGTTGTCGATCCATCAACTGGAGAGGTGATTCTTGAAGCTAACGAAGAGATGACACCTCGTATAGTTGCGATGGCTCAGGAAAGAGGCGTAAACAACCTAGAGATCTTTTTCCCAGAGTCTGATGAGATTGGATCGGTTCTGTCTCAGAGTTTGAAAAAAGATTCGATCCGTACCCATGAAGAAGCACTTATTGAGATCTACCGTAGAATGCGGCCTGGGGATCCTCCTACCCTTGAGAGTTCTCGCACGCTGTTTGAAAACATGTTCTTTAATGCCCAAAAGTACGATTTCTCTCGTGTGGGGCGATTGAAGTTGAACACAAAATTAGGAGTCGATACATCATTAAATGAAAAGGTTTTACGTCCACAAGATTTTTTCCAAGTCATTAGTTATCTCTTAAAACTTAAACGTAACCCAGCGAACGTAGATGATATTGATCATTTAGGTAATAGGCGGGTTCGTTCGGTGGGTGAGTTACTCGAAAATCAATTCCGAATTGGGCTTGTGCGCATGGAACGTGCCATTAAAGAAAAGATGTCGGTTTATCAGGAAATGCAAACAGCCATGCCACACGATTTAATTAATGCGAAACCAGTGATGGCTGCAATTCGGGAGTTCTTCGGATCCTCGCA
>DODG01000412.1 GCA_003509065.1 Acidobacteriota bacterium | reverse complement strand
GTTTGAGTCGTCGTGTAACTACATTCTCTCGGAAACGAATGAACTCGTACAAGATCCTCTTAAGATCAACCCGCTGGGGTCTCATGGCAGGGTCTGAAGGATCAGTTGGCAGAAGACACGTTAAATTGACGGTTATACTCGTCTGAAGTGGTGTGTGCTTGAACAGATAGGCCAACACCATTTTTTCGTCTGCATCTTTCTTGAGTTCAAGCGCGATCCGGACTTCGTCAGTGGAAAGATCCTTGACGTCGAGCAACGGCGGTAATTTCCGGCTTAACACGACATCGGCAATTCGCTCGATGAGCTGAGCCTTATTCACCATATAGGGCACGCTCGTGATATAGACAAGTTTGCCGCCCCGCGTGCTCGGACCTGCTTCCCATTGCGCACGCAGCCGAATGACCCCGGAACCCTCTTCGTAAATATCTTTTAGGTCTTCTGCTGAATTCAGGATCTGGCCACCGGTCGGGAAGTCGGGACCTTTAATCCATTGACAGAGACGCTTTGAACTAAGCTCTGGTTTGTCGAGAAGTTTGAGTAGCGCCGTACACACTTCACCAATGTTGTGCGGTGGAATGCTTGTTGCCATGCCAACGGCGATCCCAGTTGCGCCGTTGATTAATAAATTTGGTAGTCGTGACGGTAAAACGATCGGTTCTTGGTGGGTACCGTCGTAATTAGCCCTGAAGTCTACGGTGCCCTGATCAATCTCACGAAGAATCTCATTGGCTGTCCTCGCAAGACGGCATTCTGTGTAGCGCATTGCTGCCGCCCTGTCACCGTCGAGCGATCCAAAATTACCTGAGCCTTCAATGAGTGGATATCTAAACGAAAACGGCTGTGCCATGCGAACCAAGGCGTCGTAAAGCGCCTGATCCCCATGGGGATGGTAGCTGCCCATGACATCGCCGACGACCTTGGCACACTTGCGATGTTTAGCGTCGACCGTCAGATGTTGTCGCCACATCGAATACAAGATTCGACGCTGTACGGGTTTTAAGCCGTCACGAACATCGGGCAACGCGCGAGACGTGATGACGGATAAGGCGTAGTTTAGATAACGAGTTTGCGCGGCTTCGTGTAGCGCAACGGCGGATTCGTTGTTGGAACCTGGATTTTGCCTCGCCGAGGTTTCGTTTCCGTCACTTCCACTGAGATCGAGTAGCGACTGTTTTTTTGACTTAGTGCGGCGGCGAGCCAAGTTCTGAGGACCTCCTCTTATGTCATGTCGGTTCGAAACGTCGTTTGCTATAGCCCTCAGCGTAGAGAGGACTGTTCGTAGCTTGGCTGATGAATGAGGACTTCAAAGAAGTAAATTTACATTTATGATTTTTAGTCTATTGCCATGGATTTAATTCGCAGCCCAGTGTAAATAGCAATTCCGAAAGAATCATTGCCGTTGCGCCCCACACTTGGGTGCCATCAAGCTCGAAATAAGGTACGTCAATATCGATGCCGTCACGTTCTTGCCATCGCCGCCGGAGATTTTTCTGGTTTGTAAGGGTCGTTAGTGGCACTTCGATGACGCGGTCGACTTCCCTGCGAGAGAGTCGAAATTTCGGGCGTCGGTATATGGCGCCCACGATCGGGTGAAGGAGAAAACCGCTTACTGGTATCTGGAGAGGGGAAAGCGGTCCAAGTATGTGTACGTCAGTTGTGGGCACGCCGATTTCTTCTCGCGTTTCACGTAATGCCGCTTGTGCAAATGTTTCATTCTCTTCAATAGCACCACCAGGAAGAGACACTTGGCCACCGTGTTGCGGTAGTGAACCTGCTCGGACTGTCAATAGTGTGTGGGCAATATTTTCGATGGGGTACAGAAGTAATAAACCTGCGGCTTGGCGCAGCTGATTTTTCTCGGGAAGTAGAGGTCGTCTAGGTCGCGGCGCTAACGCTGAATGACCGCGCAGTCCTGGTAATTCGACGCTAAGATTGATACGGAGCCTTGCTACGACTTGGAGAAGGTCTGACTGTTCAAGTGTCATTTGAGGATCGAGCACCAAGAGAAGGGTAATTCATGTTGCTTGACAGAGTTGGTGCAGGTTCACATACTTACTTTACTATCTTTACAGTGGCATGGCGTCCACGAGTGAATAACACTAGTAACAAGAAGAAAGGAACAAAGTATGCGTGCCACGAGATTGCTGTTTTTTAGCACGATGCTTGTAGTCATCGCAAACAATGTGACGATCATGCCTATTAAAGCGAACCAATCTAACGAACTTTCAGCGGTAATCAAGACGTCCAAAGGTGATATCCATCTAACACTCTATCCTGAAGAGGCACCAATGACTGTAGCCAATTTCGTAAATTTGGCTGGCCGCGGTTATTACGACGGCTTGGTGTTTCATCGCGTGATTGACAATTTCATGATTCAAGGTGGTGACCCGACAGGCACTGGGTCCGGCGGCCCTGGTTACCGATTTGGCGATGAATTCAGTCCGAAACGGAGGCATAATTCTGGCGGAATTTTGTCAATGGCTAACGCCGGTCCAAACACTAATGGTAGTCAGTTCTTTATC
>DODG01000097.1:5493-9628 GCA_003509065.1 Acidobacteriota bacterium | reverse complement strand
AAAAGTCGCAACAAAGAGAGGGCCAAGCGATTAATGCGCACGTCGTTGTACTCGTAATAGTTACCGGGTGCCTCTAACTCACGCGGCTGGCGCTCCGCTGATCCAAACTCAACGCTTCCAATAAAATCATGCCGGCGATCCCATAAAGTTCCCTCCCACTCGGTGGTCTGCTGCAAATGGTGGTGCCAGGTCACTTGTGCATTATGAGTCGAATCGTAACCTCCATCCTTGATGTACTTACCAACCGGATCATGCACGTTATCAATCAGTCCTTGATCAACCGCCAGCCCAGCAATCGTCGATAGATAACTCTTGGCTGCGCTATAAGTGGGATCAACTTTGGTCGTCTCACCAAATTCCGCCACGATATAACCGTGGCGAAGGACAAGACCGTTGGTGTGGGCGCGTCGTTTTGGTAGCGGACCAAGCGGTTCACCGAAAATTCGCTCCTGATCGGAAAAGTCCATTGGCTTGTTTGTTTCCTGAGTCATAGCAAATTCCACGGCCTTAGCAAGCAGTGCCGCGTCCATACCAACCGCCCCAGGTGGTTTCCGTTCCCACGAACCTGCCGGTGGATAGTAGGGCTGTGACTGGGCCCACACGACACCCTGCACCAATAAACAGGAGACAACCGTAAGAAAACAACTGGCAATAAAACGTTTTGTCTTCATGGCAACTTTTCCCTTCTAGGTGTAATCGCTCGCTAAGCACAGTTTACTGCAGAGTTCCTTAACACCGACATACCTAAGAATCCCATGCGAAATTCGCCCTGCGAGATATAGTATTCCAGTGGAAATAATGGATGACCCCAACCCTAGGAAGCACATTATGCGAGTAACACTTGCTACAACAGTCCTCTGGTTAATTGTCGCAACCAGTATGGCGGAAGCCCGCCTAGTCAGCTTACTTATTGAACGTCGTGAAATCGTCGCGAACGGTAAAGCGTTTGGCTTAGCTGGTCCCTACGAAAAGCTCATCGGTATAGCTGAATTCCGTTTAGATCCTGATCAACCACAGAATCAGATCATCGTCGACTTGCCTCTGGCACCAAGAAATGTTGATGGGGACGTCGAGTTTAGTGCAGAGTTCTACCTCCTTAAACCTGTCGACCCGACTCGTGGTAACGGCCGGCTATTTTACGAAGTGGGCAATCGAGGTAGTAAGCGAATCCTGCGTACGTTTCAGAAAGCTCCGCGCTCCTCAGATCCAATGACGGTGGAAGAGTTTGGTGATGGTTCACTGATGCGTGAAGGGTTTTCGTTACTCTGGATGGGTTGGCAGTGGGACGTACCCGAAGGACGGATGCGAATGACCATGCCGATCGCAACCGATGGCGACGAGACCATTACCGGCTTGGTCCGTGGTAACTTCGTCGGTCCCAGGGCCGAGACGGCCCTCCTCGCAGACCGAGGACATCAAGCTTATTCTGTGATCGATCCCGAAAGTGATGAGCATGTGATGACCGTTCGAAACCTCTCGACCGACCCGCCCGAGATCATACCGCGTGCCCGTTGGCGATTTACCGAACCGGGTGTTGTCGCACTCGATGGCGGATTTGAGCCTGGTCGAATTTATGATGTGGTCTATCTCAGTCAAAATCCACGCGTTGTAGGCACTGGCCTTGCCGGCACACGGGATATTGTGAGTTTCTTCAAGTACGACACGAGTGAAGCAAACCCATTACCCGGTATTAACTATGCACTTGCCTGGGGTGTGTCACAGAGCGGCCGCTTTTTGAGACATTTCGTGTATCAAGGCTTCAATGAAAACGAGGATGGTCATCAAGTTTTTGACGGCGTCTTCGATCAGGTCGGCGGTGCAGGTCGGGGTTCATTTAACCATCGATTTGGGCAAGCCTCTCGGGATGCACTGCAGCACTTTAATTTTCTTTACCCAGTCGACATGTTTCCGTTTACTGACGCGACGACTACTGACCCTGTAACAGGCCAAAGTGACGGTCTACTGCGGCAAGCCGATGCAACTGGCACCACGCCGAAAGTGTTTCACGTGTTAACGAACTCGGAGTACTTCAACCGCGCCGGATCCCTCACTCATACAGACGTGACGGGTTCGCGTGATATCGATCCGGCGGCCACAAGCCGAATATACTTTCTTGCCTCAGCACCACACATCCTTGGACGTTTTCCACCACAACCGAACTCGAATGAAGTGTTTCTCGGTCAAGCACCAATGAATATTCTGGCCTACACACCTGTGATACGTGCTTTGTTCAAAGCGCTTGATGCGTGGATCGTTGAAAAACAGGAGCCGCCACCGAGTCTCTACCCTCGCATTGATGCTGGGACTCTCGTGTCACCTGCGGACGCGGGGTGGCCTGATCTACCTAATGTCAGTCTGCCGAGGGAACCGCTAACAGCGCTCCGTCTCGATTTCGGTCCCAACTGGCATCGAGGCATCGTCACACATGAGCCACCCAGAATTGGCGCACCCTTCATCCAACTTGTGCCGGCCGTCGACAGTGATGGGAATGATCGTGCCGGTATCCGGATGCCCGAACTAGTGGTACCGCTGGCCACCCAAACTGGATGGAACTACCGGCACGAGAGTATTGGCGCTGCAGATCGTCTGTCGAGTGAAATTGGTTCTTACTTCGTGTTTGCACGTACGAAAGCAGAACGCGAGAATTCTGGAGATCCACGACTATCAATTGAAGAGCGCTACCGAAACAAGCACGATTATGTCGGACGAATTACTCAAGCCGCACTCGATCTGGCAAACAAGCGTTATCTTCTAGCCGCCGACTTACCGGAGATCATCAATCAGGCCGGTGTACATTATGATTGGGTAATAGGGAAACACTAACTATCTTGTGAGAGACACGAATTTTCATGTCGGATGAACACGCAGTCCTCATCACCGTAGCGGACCAGCCTGGTGCACTGAACCAAGTGACCGAGGTTTTCGCAAAAGAGAAGGTCAACGTTACCTCGCTGGAGGTCGTGCCCCATTCAGATGAATTACGTCAATTATCGGTAGAATTTACCACCGACAAACTTCCGGAAACTATCAAGAAGTCTCTTGAATCCCTATCCGTTGTGCACTCAGTTGAAATGGCCTCGTCGTCGTCGGCAATTTACGGAAAGCGCATCATCATCATGGGTGCCGGCGCTCAAGTTGGCCAAGTCGCTGTCGGCGCCATCTCGGAAGCTGATCGGCACAATATCCGTGGTGAACGGATATCGGTTGATACGATTCCACTAATTGGAGAGAAGGAATTGAGCGACGCGGTTAGGGCTGTCGTGCGTCTGCCTCGCGTGCACCTTATTGTGCTGGCTGGCGCAATTATGGGAGGCGCCATTACCGAGGCAGTCAAGGAAGTCCGTGAGCAAAACGTTAAGGTCGTCTCGTTGAATATGGCTGGCAGTGTTCCCGACGTCGTGGATTTAGTTGTAAGCGACCCAGTGCAAGCGGGCATTATGGCCGTGATGGCTATTGCCGACACCGCACAGTTCGATATTCTGCGCCAGCAAAAACGACGTTACTAGAATAATCAACCTTTCCCGCCGTCTATCTTCGAGTTCCTTTTCCAAGAAGATCTCGGCAATAGCGAGGCGATGCTGGAGTGAAGCGAATGGTCCTCAGTTGGCACCCAAAACCGCTGACATTTTTCACTAGCGTCTCACCAGGATCGGGTTGAAAATTAAGGCGTGCGACCATACGTATGGAATGTCTCTAGCGTCTTGATCGGCGCAGTTATTGTCTGGGCTTGGGTGGCACTCCGTCCAGCCCCTGATCTTCAACTGCCGTCACGCGTCGTTGTAAATATCCCAGCAACGCATGAACTTCTAGATGTAGCCATTTCTGCAGACGGAACAAACCTAGTCTACGTGGCATACACAGGATCCCGGACCCATTTGTTCTATCGCCCGGTCGATCAATTCGATGCAATACCGCTCTCAGGAACCGAGGGAGCAGCAAATCCGTTTTTCTCTCCAGATGGTTTATGGGTGGGATTCTTCGCCGACGATACCTTAAAGAAAATCTCTCTGCTTAAGGGTGGGACTCCAGAAACTATCTGTGACGCACCATTGGGCAGCGCCGGTGCAAGTTGGGGTCATGACGATGTAATTATTTTCGCGCCAGTTGGAGGTCGTGGTTTACGGCGCGTCACCGC
>DODG01000097.1:0-5146 GCA_003509065.1 Acidobacteriota bacterium | reverse complement strand
TTAACCGAGCCCAACACCCAAGTTGGTGAACTTGAGCACGGTTGGCCTCATATCCTTCCGAATGGTGCAGGTGTAGTGTTCACGATCACCAGAAAAGGGCACGACGCCCGCCTAGCCATGCTCAGTCAGGAATCACAACAATGGACGCTCCTAACGCCTGCAACTGGAGGTGCGCGATACTTACCAACCGGACATCTCGTCTACGCTTTTGATGACGAGTTGCTCAGTATTGAGTTTGATCCGAAAAAATTAACTGTTCAAGGATCACCACGTACTGTTGACGAACGTGTGCTGACTTCAACGACTAGCTTCGGTCGACTAGGAAAGGCTTATTTCGACCTTTCCACGACTCGTACCCTAGTTTCGCTACCCGCACCGTCGGTCTTAGAGAACAAGCCAGTCTGGGTAGATCGAAATGGCAAGATTACCGAAATGGCTTTTCCACCAAACCCCGGCCACTATTCAACTCCACGCTTATCACCGCAGGATGGACGACTGGCGATTGTTCGCCAAGCTGACGTGTTAGGTCGTGAAACTTGGATACAAAGCAAGGATCGAGAGCAATGGATACAGCTGACTGAAATGGGCAGCGACAACCGATCTCCCGTCTGGACCAGTGACGGACACTCTCTAATATTCGCGTCCAACAGACTTGGACCACAAAACATTTTTTCTAAAACGCTAGTCACAGGTGAGGTAACACGCTTGCTCGCCAGCAACGATCCGCAGAATCCGGTTTCGCAAAGCCGCGACGAACACTCACTTGCGTTCTACACTATCCACCCCGATAGCGGTCGGGACATCGGGGTCCTTTCTTCAGACGGTCTAGTTTCAGAGATTGTGAGAACACCGTTTAATGAGCGATCGCCTGCTCTGTCGCCCGATGGACGCTGGATTGCCTACGTGTCTGATGCAACTGGTGTCGACCAAATTTACCTGCAACCTTATCCGGCGACCGGCGACCGTTGGACAGTGTCACCGAAACGAAGTCATGAGCCAGTCTGGTCATTAAATGGAACTGAATTATTCTTCCGCCGGGGCGATCAGATGCACGTCGTTAAGATCGCCTTCACCACAGAACTCGTCGTGGAAACCCCACACCAATTGTTTGAGAGGAGATTTGACCGAGACCCAGGCGGGAACTTACCTAACTATGACGTGACTGCTGACGGACAGCACTTTGTCATGCTGCGCCCTACCCAGACACCTCATGAAATCAGACTGACCCTAGACTGGATTCCCGCGCCTTGACTATGAATGCTCATGGTGGGTAAACGGAGCCTATCGAAGCATCGTCACATAATTGGATTGTAAAATGCATGGCATTGTTGTCTTGGAATGCCATCAAGGAGAAGGCAATGTTACAAGTAAGGTATCAGACTTCCAAGTTCGCTCGATGGGTGATCACTTGCACAATTATTTGCACTGTGGGATACGGCACCCTCAGGATAGTTGATGCGAGCTCTCAGCCAAGACCAAGATTTGACCGTCGTGGACCAGATGGTGGCGCAGGCATTCTTGGCCTCCGACAACTGGATTTAACTCGTGCGCAGCGCGAATCGATTCGCACAGTTATCCAGACGCATCGAGCCGAGTTGCAGAAACTCCGACGACAATCGGTGCCAATTCGTCAAGCACTCCGGGAAGCCACGACCGGAACGGCAATTGACGAATCGGTGATTGAAAACATCAAAGACCACAGTAACAGGCTGGCAGAGACCATCAACCTGTCCGTGCTTGAAGTTGCGAAGCTTCGTAGTGAAATCTTTGCATTACTGACACCGGCCCAACAGGATAAAGCTAGAAAACCTCAAGCGAGGCGTGGACCTCGCATGGACAGATGGATGCCTGACGGAAGAGAGTTTATGGATCGCAACCGGGAACGTCGTCCGCAAGACCGGCGGCCTCGCCGATCCCGTCGCCCTCGTCGATAACCCTGATAGATGACGACCCGCAGGCGCTCGACTCTCGTGGTGATGCGGGTTGCACGACATTGGATTGTTGTTTTTCAAAAAGAAATGCGTGGAAACTTCACCCTTAGTTCCTACCCGGCTCTCGAATTCCACGAAACTCACTTGATTCACTCCACTCCGGCCAAGAATCACCCGTCGCTAATGAATATCCCATCTCATAAAAAAACTCCAAATCCTTAACCGCACCTGCGAGATCCCAGTAGGGTTTCACCTCGTCTGATACTTGGTGATAATCCTCATTGGTGTAGCGATCCCGCATTTCAATACCCCATTGTTCGGACTTACCAACAATCTCGACACCTCGATGCGGGTCAAATGCCGGAACACCAACCTTGGCAAATTCGAAATGATCCGAACGATAGTAAAAACCCTTTTCCGGTTCAGAGTCGGGTCGTAAGACTCGGCCTCGTATTTCAGCTATCTGGTGTGCCAAGTCGTCGAGTGTGGACTGTCCCATGCCAATCACAGTCAGATCTCGAGTGATGCCAAATGGATTAAGTCCATCCATATTAATGACTGCGACCGTTTTCGCTAATGGGTAGAGGGGCTGCCTAGTATAGAACCGTGAACCTAATAGTCCCTGTTCCTCCGCGGTCACAGCAAGGAATACCACACTGCGACGAAGCTGATCGGCCACCCCAGCAAACGCGCTACCAAGCTCAAGTAAGCCTGCAGTTCCACTGGCATTGTCAAATGCACCATTAAAAATTTGATCGCCCTGCCGAGTAGCGTCACGTCCCAGATGATCCCAATGCGCCACGTAAATCACCACCTCGTCAGGGGCATCTACTCCTTTAATCATGGCGACCACATTGTTTGAATCTACAGTACGAAGTGTATTGTCTATCGTCAGTCGTGCTGTAATCCCGAGTGGTACCGGATTGAAGTCACGTTCCGCAGCCGCCTTCTTGTACGTTTCAAAGTCGAGACCTGCCATTTGAAAAATCGAGTCGGCCGCAGTGTTTTGTATCCATCCTTCCACAGCAACACGACCCCTATTACGATCCTCGACTACTAAATCAAACTGTTCTCCATACGGTGCGCTGCCAATTACCTCCCATGGATAACCCGCGGGATCGGTTTCGTGAATGACAAACACACCCGCGGCACCACGCAGTGCGGCCATCTCGAATTTATAGGTCCAGCGTCCATAATAGGTCATCGCCTCATCCCCAAAGAGGCCGGCGGCCGGCGGATCGTTAACGAGCATGAGCAACACCTTGCCCGTCACATCCACATCCTTAAAATCATTCCAGTCGTACTCCGGCGCAACTGCGCCGTACCCAACGAAAACAAGTTCTCCGTCCAGTTCTACACGATCAACAACCCGCTTCGTAAACGCTACGTAGTCAGCACCTGGTTCAAGGAAAACAACTTTGCCATTCTGAGGTTGCACCTGTAGCGCCTCTCCAATCCGAGGCGTAATTCCCACAAGTGGAACCGGTTGAACATAAGTGCCATCAGGATTACCAGGCTCCAGCCCAAGTGAGCGGAACTGGTCAGTAAGATAAGTAACAGTTTTTACTCCACCTTTAGTTCCAGGAGAGCGCCCCTCAAACTCATCCGACGACAGTTGCTGGATGTGTGACATCAACGAATCAACACTTATCTCCTGGGAAGGCGTTGAGCAACCATGTGCCGCACCGCATGCCATCACCAGCCATGTCAGCCAGAAGACACCTCGACGGTTCAGCACATATTTCGTCAATATGACACTCCCCTTTTACTGCTACTTCACGCTCGACTACAGTTGTGCCGCTTCAGCTCGTAACATTTCAATTCGACGGAGCAGTGGTGGATGCGAGTGGCCTAGCATGACCGTAAGCGGATGCGGAGTCAGGTTTGCAAGATTCTGAACGCTAAGCTGCTTTAGTGCATTTACAAGCGGCTCACATCCAGCCGTCGTCGTCACAGCAAATGCATCCGCCTCAAATTCGTTTTGCCTCGATCGGGCGAGCACGAGAACCGAGAGGGCAAGTTCTACTGGCGTGAATAGTAATCCAAAAAATAGAAGTGCTGCATAAACCGACGGCTCGTGAACATCGAACGCTTCTAGCAGCGCAGGTTGTTCAAGAAAAAACGATAACAACCAGAACATAAGTCCCGTGTGGACGATGCTCAACGCCATCCGCTCAAACACATGTTTGCGTTTATAGTGGCCGACTTCGTGTGCCACAATCGCGACCACTTCTTCTGTGGTCTGTTGTTCAATCAGTGTGTCGTACAGAGCAATCCGCTTGCGCTTGCCAAAACCTGTAAAAAACGCATTAGCTTTTGTCGATCGCTTTGACCCATCAATTACGAAAAGCCCTTCGAGGGGAAACTTAGCCGTGCGCGCATAAGCCATGATCGCCTCACGCAATTCGCCAAGCTCAAGCGGTGTGAACTTATTAAACAAGGGCATTATCCAAGTGGGCGCGACAAACTGCATCAGCACCATAAAAATGACAACCGTTAACCAACACCAGAGCCAAGCCCACGAGCCCACCCAGTCAAAGAAAAAGAGGACTGCTCCCACGAGTGCGCCCCCGATCACTACTTGAAGAATCAATTGCTTCAATTGATCAGCCACAAACGTCCTTACCGTCGTTCGGTTAAAACCGAAACGTTCCTCAATGTTAAACGTGGAATAAAGGTGGAAGGGCATCCCGATTACGTACGAAGCCAGTGATAAACCGCCGATATATATCAGTCCCGTTGCTACCGGACCAACGCCCAGGCTACGAACCAATACGTCAAACCAGCCAAAGCCACCGAACTGCCAAAATAAAAGTAGCGTGGCCAAACGAAAGGTGTTGTGGATCAAGCTAAATTGGGTTCCAACACGAGTGTATTCTTGCGACTTAGCATACCGCTCGGCATCGTAAACCCCTGCAAATTCGTCAGGTACGTTGGGGGACATCGCGCGTACGTTTAGCCAACTCGCTATCGTCGAGAGCACATACTCTCCAAGGAGCGCAGCCAAAATAATTACCGCATACATATTCATTGAAGAGCCTCCGCAAGCACTCGACCATCAACTTGTGCCAACGTGACACCGACCAAATGGGCCATGGTCGGTGCAATGTCTGCCGGTGACGCCACTGAAGCATACCGGCCGGCCTTGATATTCGCCCCAAACAAAACGACGGGCACGCGGCGATCGTAGAAATTGGCAGTCCCATGCGACGCTG
>DODG01000363.1 GCA_003509065.1 Acidobacteriota bacterium | reverse complement strand
AATGCGATCGTTCGTCTTTCTCCCACAGGTTTAAAACAAGTTGCGACTTCGAATAGTCGGACATCTTGACGGTTACGCCTAAGATTGTAAGACAGAGAACCAATCAGACCAGGAATCAGTGAAGGTCGCAGAACTTCGAATTGAGCCGAAAGAGGGTTACTGATTACCGCTGTTGACAAAGAGTCTTCAACAAAGTGCTTAGCTATATCAGACTTGATGAATGCAAAAGTGACCGCTTCAGAAAATCCAGCAGCTGTCGCTAGGCGTCGGACTCGGCGATCGTCTTCAATGTGTGGTTCTTGTTTGAGCGATGCAGTGGTGAGAGGAGGGAAGGTCGAGGGCAATTGGTCGTATCCGTGATGTCGGGCTACTTCCTCTATGAGATCGACTTCACGAGTAACATCGACGCGGCGGTGTGGGACTGTGACGTCCCAAGTGTGGCTATTAACTGAATTCAGGGTAAACCCTAGTCGTTTTAGTGCATCGTCAATAAAATTCTTGTCAATCGACTGGCCGAGGACATGCTCGACACGTTTATGACGTAACCGTACCTGTGTTGGATTTTGTGGATTCGGGTAATGGTCGATGGGTGGTCCAATACTATGTCCAGCATTAATTTGTTCAAGCAGATTACAAGCACGCTCAAGTGCAACGATTGGGGCAGAGATATCAGCGCCCCTTTCGAATCTGTAAGCGGCATCCGTATTAAGTGCGAGTTTCTTACTGGTACGTCGCACGGATACCGGATTAAAATGAGCACTCTCTAATGCCACAAATTGTGTCGACTCACTGACCTCAGATGTTGCGCCTCCCATGATGCCAGCGATGCCTTGTGGTTTCTTCTCGTCCGCGATGATCAGCATCTGTTCGGTTAGTTTTCGTTGCTGTCCATCAAGCGTCATTATCTGCTCGGTCGCTTGCGCTCGTCGGACCCGTAGTGCACCACCTTGCAGGCAGTCGAAGTCAAAGGCGTGCATAGGCTGTCCTAGTTCGAGTAAAACGTAATTGGTCACATCGACAATGTTATTAATCGGCCTTATGCCAGATGCCTCAAGCCTATAGGTAAGCCAGGATGGGGAATCCTGAACTTTAATTTTGGCCATGCGTACCGCATATCTCGGACAGAGATCCGGATCGTTCACTGTGACTGATATGCTGGGTTCATCTTTTTCAGGTGCGGACAGAGCGTCCTTCTGACTGGGCAAGTTCAGCGGACACTGGTACATCGTTGCAACTTCGCGGGCAATACCGACGACGCTGAGACAATCCGGTCGATTTGCGGTGATTTCGAGGTCAAGCAGCAATTCATCATCGTCACTGCTGGTAGGCACTCGGTCTATGGAAGCAACTTCGAACCCTCGCATTGTTAAATCGCGTGCCAATGTATGGCCATCGACAGGTATGTCGACGAAATCGCGTAACCAGGAAAGAAGAATTTTCACCGCGGGAATTGCTCCAAGAATCTAAGATCGTTTTCGTAGAATAGTCTAATGTCGTCAACCCGGTATTTGAGCATTGCTACTCGCTCAATTCCGAGTCCAAATGCCCAGCCGGTATAACGCTCTGGATCGTAACCGACAGCTTCAAAAACTGCAGCATGTACCATGCCACTGCCAAGAATCTCTAGCCAGCCTGTTTTTTTACACACGTTACAGCCGTCACCATCGCAAAACAGGCAGCCTATGAATACTTCAGCACTCGGTTCTGTGTAAGGGAAAAAGCTAGGCCGAAACATAACCTTAGTGTCAGCATCAAATAATTCCTGCAGAAAGATTTCAAGGGTGCCCTTCAGGTCAGCCATCGTTACACCTTCACCGACCAGCAACCCTTCCACTTGATGAAACATTGGCGTATGGGTGACATCGAGATTGTCCCGCCGATAAACACGACCCGGTGCGATTATGCGGATTGGCGGTTCATGATTCTCCATGTATCGGATTTGCATGCCTGAGGTGTGCGTTCGTAGCAGCACCTTCGCTTGGTCTTGAGCTTGGCTCTGAGTGTCGTTGAACGGTTCGTTCAGATAGAGAGTGTCCTGCATGTCACGAGCTGGGTGGTCGGCAGGCATGTTAAGAGCCTCGAAATTATGGTATTCATCCTCGATTTCAGGCCCCTCTATAATGGCGAACCCCATACGGTTGAAAATATCTTCAATCCGTTCACGTAATATCGTTATGGGATGACGTCGTCCCAGAATAGGATCGCGTCCAGGTAAGCTGACATCTACACTGTCCGGAGTATCAGTGGTTACCGTTGTCGAACTTTGGCGTTGAGCGATTGCAACTTCGATATCGCCTTTGAGTTCGTTGGCAAGTCGACCGAGCGTTGGTCTAATATCTGGTGATGTTGAAACAACTTGTTTCATTAATGCTGTAATTGCGCCATTCTTACGTCCCAGATACTGATCACGAAGTGCCTGTATTGCCTGCGGGGTATTGGCGTTTTCGAGATCGGTTTGGAACCTCGTGCGCAATTCGTCTACAGCGCGCGGGTTAGTCATGTTTTGTCGATAAAGTTCGCAGTTAGGCGGCGCTTACATGCTTTACCTGTTCCACAACCTTGGCGAAAGCGGACGGTTCCGTGACAGCGAGATCGGCAAGGCTCTTTCGGTCCAACTCGATTCCAACTGTCTTCATGCCGTGTATGAACTGGCCATAGCTTAGACCATGGAGTCGTGCCGCAGCGTTGATACGAATTACCCACAGCCTTCTGAAGTCGCGCTTCTTCCGGCGGCGACCAACATAAGCATAGCTTAACGCTGTATCTACAGATTCTTTAGCTGCACGGTACAATTTACTTTTGGTTTGATAAAATCCTTTGGCGCGTGCAAGTAACTTCCTTCGTTTCGCGCGTCGAATTGTTCCTCGCTTAACCCTGGGCATTGCAAACTCTCCTCTAGAGGCCGTCCTATTTATTTATATGGTAGCATTTGCTGCAGTTTAGCTGTATCGCTGGCATTAACCGTCGTGGTGCCGCGCATGCCACGCTTCTGCTTTGTGGTTTTACTAGTCATAATATGTTGCTTGCCAGCATTGCTACGCATGAATTTTCCGGTTCCTGTTTTTTTGAACCGCTTCGCAGCGCCTCGGTGTGTCTTTAGTTTCGGCATTTAGTAATCTCCTCAGAGCGATAGGCGCCCGGTCAAGCATCAACTTTTCTTTCCTGCAACCCTTCTCGAAAGAATTGTGTGCATCGTGTTGCCTTCCATGCGCGGTACCGTTTCTTGCGTTGCGAGTTCACCGAGTTCCTCAACGAGCCGCTGAAGAATACGTCGCCCAATGTCCGGGTGTGCCATTTCGCGCCC
>DODG01000401.1 GCA_003509065.1 Acidobacteriota bacterium | reverse complement strand
GTACTTATCTTGCCGCTAGTGGTCTTGCTTATCAAAAGTAGTCCGGGGCCAGGCGAACATGCCGACGAGGCTGACAGAAATAACGGGTTAGAAGGCGAATTCAATGATGATCTGGCAAATCCGAACGTTGGAATGTCATTCGCACAAGCCTGTAGAACGGGATTATTCTGGCGACTGACAATAGGCTTTTTCATATGAGGCTACACAATGGGTTTCGTGAATGCCCATTTCGTTGCCTACACGACAGATTTAGGCGCCACGGCTGTCCAGGGAGCCGGTGCACTCGCAACGGTCGGTGTGGCAGGTCTTATCGGAGGTTTAGGGTTCGGATACTTCGCTGATAAGTTCGGCCGACGCCCTTTGCTCACAATCGCCTACTCTATGCGAGCACTCGGATACGTAGTCTTACTGATTGCCACAAACCTGCCACTGGCCATACTCGGCGTCGTCATCATCGGAAGCTCATGGACATCCGTAATATCACTTACCGGCACAGTCACTTCGGATGAATTTGGACTCAGAAGGCTGGGCACAATTTACGGCACGATGTTCGTAGTAATGCCATTCGGTGCGTCGAGTGCTGTTTGGCTAGCAGGCCAGTTGTACGACACGATGGGCAACTATGATTTGGCAATGTGGATAAGCTTGGCGATGGGATTAATCGCCACACTGGCAGTTGGAATCCCCAATACCGGCATATCGAAACGGATATGGAAGAAATCCCCATATAAAAGCTGACTAGCAGCGATTACAGCCATCGCCCAGTGCGATTACTGTACTTTACGTATATCTCTCCAAACACATGCTCCAGATAAGCCTCTTCTCGCCGTATTACAAGTGCGGTTAGAGCTGCAACACCGAAAAAAACCGAAATCAGCATGGCCATGGCATTAAGTGCGATCGCCAGCCCGGCCGCCAAGAGTAAGAAGCCTGAATAAATCGGATTCCGAGTTCGCTTAAAGGGACCTGACATCACTAAGGTTTGAGTAGGCATACGCGGCTCAGGGTGCTCACCATGGGCGCGCATGACTTTCCAGGTCCAATAAATCATCAAAATCCCGATTAATACAAGAATCACGCCAACCACCACACCTGTTATCCCGTCAATAATGCCATGCCGCCAAACAAGTACATGTATCAACGCGCCGATAAGCACGGGAACACCAAAAATCACAGGTGGAAGCGCAGGTAACTCAAGTCTAGGTTTATCTGAATTATTGTTCATATCGAAACTTCCAAAATTTAAACTAAAATCCCTACATGGCAGATGCGGGATCCAAAATCACATCTGCCGCAATCAATCTATCCTGCAGATCGGTCATCGGCACGCCACGACTACCCACATTCATCACCGTTGCCATCGCGGCGGCAGTGCCAGCAGCCTGCCCCATGCCCATCGAGTTGGCTGTGACTCGACTTGATGCCAGAGCCTCAGAAGTTGCGGAGTGACAACGACCAGCAACCCAGAGATTTTCTACGCCCTGAGGCAGCAACGTTCTATACGAAATATCATATGGGGGCACAATCGGCTGATCGTGATATCCGGCTGCATCATCAGGATGCTGGTCTATCCTCCAAGCTCCAAGTACTACCACGTCATCCTGTCTTTGCGCAGTTCGTATATCGTTACCGGTCAGTATGTAATCGCCGACGATTCTTCTTGATTCTCGCGATCCGGCAGTCGGTCCGCTAGTGAAAAAATATGCGTCCTTGAACTCAGGTAAAGCTTCTTTCCACAGCTCGAACATGGTCCAGGCATCACGACGTCCCTGAATTTCGGCATTCGTCCAGTCCTTCGGATTAGTCGCGTTACCGGGAGTACGAATCACATTGAAATAGATATCTCGACCTGAGAAAGTCGCCGGCCACGGACCTCCATAAAGACCAATCTTTCCTTCGGAACGTGCCTTCTCCAAAACGGCAGCACATTTACGACGCAACTCAAAGGTAAGTTCAACGAAGCCAATTCGGAAATGTAAGCTCATCGGCTGAAGCGACTCGGCAACCTCATATGGGCATCCTGCCCAAGCGGCTACATCGGCATCACCTGTCGCATCGATAACGTTCTTAGGTTGTATAGCAACGAGACCGTCTTTGTTACTGACAATGACAGTATCGACTCGATCACTATCCATGATCACATCAGACACCTGAGTGTGGAATAGCAGATTCACGCCAGACTGAATTAATACATCGTCTGAAGCTTTCTTAAACAGCTCAGGATCAGTACGCGGAATTACGCGATCAGGGTGTTTTTCTACCTCTGTGAAATCACCATTCACGTTGTATGAAAGACTTCCAGCCTGCCCCGGCTCAACGACACCCATACGCTCGAGCATCTCAAAAACAAGCCCCCCGACAACAGGCTTCCCAGTCTCTTCATAAACGAATCCATCGAATGCCGAGCCAATGATGTTGGTAAAAAACCCACCGGCGAATCCCATGCGGTCAACTGCCATCACAGAAGCACCGTTCCGCGCAGCGCCAACAGCCGCACCAATACCCGCCAACCCCGTTCCACAAACAAGAACATCTGGTTCAGCGACTATGGGAAGTGATTTTGTGTACTGAATAACTGGCATAACTTAATAACAACGACTCTCTAGACCGCCATCCAAAATGAGAATCCACCTACTTGGTCAAACTCTCGCAAAATGAAGCGCTTTCACGTTCACGAAAGGCAACATTCACACCAAGTTTTTCGAGTGTCTGTTGAAGTGTCAATTGACCCTGAGGGACATCGTGGTTTTCAAAGAACGCAAGGACGTCAGCAGCTTGTTCAGGTTGACTCAGGGAGGTCACTCCCGAAAGCATCCGAACGATGCTGTTCGAAGGGAAAACCTCGTTAATCTTGTCCCAGTTCTCCTTCACGAAATCCCATGCGAGGTCCCCCTGGTACTTGTTTCGCATGCAGACCGCAAGTAAGTACGGAGCATCTTGAGTACGTACTGTGCCATCAAGAGTCATCTTCAATGTACGTTTCATCTCTGCCTCACCCGGGAAGGTGGATAACGCAGACTGGTATCTCCGTTCTTCTTGTGGCGTCGAAGGGTTCTGATATTTTTCAAGAAACAGATCGTACTTATCAGTATCGCCCTTAGATGCTACAACGCCCGTAACTGCGGCTGCCATATTTGGCTCAACCGAACCAGCATCACGCAAATAAGAATCATGCAGGTCACTGGCATTTTCTAGCGCAAGGTCGTCATTTCCAACATTTGCAAGCAATCGAATAAATAACCCGCGTAATTCAAGGTCGCGAGGTGAATCCGTATCTCCAGGTTCCCAGCCGAGCCGGTCGAGTCCAGGCTGCGCCAAATCTCTCACAACAGCCCTGTATTGGTTCTCGGCTTTACCTTCAAGCAATTTTTCAAGACCCGAAAGACATCCTGAGAGAACGGTCCAAACATCCAGGTCAGTTTCTAATTGAAAACTCCGTGCAAACTCAAGAAAATCTTCTGCGGATGTACGACCAGCCATAACCGAAGACCATGTGTCGTCAACAAGTCCATATCGCTCAATCGAGCTAAGATTCGAGAACATACTGCTTGAAACCGATTTCAACATGTCCTTCGTATACCGCGACCGAAAGAACCCGCTTCCTCCGGCATTAACTACAACCCAGTCGGCTGGTGAATCAAGTTTTACTTCTGAAGATTTTTCCTCAAGTAAGTATCTGATTTCTGAAACCTCAGAGCCTGATCCAACCTTCAACACAACAGGAACAGACCAGATTGTGGCATCGGTTGTCTCATCACGGCTGTATAGAAACCTATCTTGCTCAAGATGAATTGTTGAACCATCTTCAGATACCGAAGCACTAACCAATGGATAACCGCGTTGGAATATCCACGAATCCATAATTCTGCGGGCCGGTTGATTCGTAACATGCTCTATGGCATCCCACAGGTCATTAGTCTCGGTGTTAGCGTACTTATGCTTATTTAGGTAATAACTAATGCCGTCTCGGAATTCTTCTTCTCCGAGAAACTGCTCAAGCATTCGCAGCACTGATCCACCCTTCTCGTAAGTAAGAAGGTCAAACATCCCCTCTGCATCAACCGGTGAATTCACCTCGATTTCAATTGGTCTCGTATTTTTTAGAGAGTCGACATCAAATGCCATTGAACGCTCAAGACTGAACTGGTTCCACCGCCCCCAGTCACGGTTGAAATTATCAGAAGCCATAGTGGCCAT
>DODG01000066.1 GCA_003509065.1 Acidobacteriota bacterium | reverse complement strand
TATTTTTCAGAAGGGTTCGCTTAACGACCATTGGTGATTACTTTACAGAGCGTTTTCAGAGTCCATTCCTTGGCGGATCGTTTGCGGTGTTTATTTTGCTCGTTTCAATTATTGGTGGAGGTGCGGGCTTCATGGTGGCCGGGAAAACTTTTATGGCGGTTACTCCGAAAGCCGAAACGGAATGGACGGATAAAGAACGTCACGACGTGCAAACCTTTCTCGAATATAACGAATTGACTGAGCGATTAGAGGAAGACCTCACAACAGATGAACGTAATCGTTGGGAGGAATTAGATGAACGGAGGAAATTAGGACAGCTGCGCTCACTGATCTCGCATACGAATCCACTGGTCTTTTATGCCATCTTCGCGTTTGTGGTGTCGATCTATACGATGCTGGGTGGATTTCGTGCCGCGGCTATCACCGATGTGATTCAAGGCATATTTATCGTACTGTTTTCGTTAATTTTGATTCCACTTGGCTTAAATAAGATTGGTGGGTTCGAGGGGTTGCATGCGACCGTGCCCAGTTTCATGTTCGACTTGTTTGGTTCGGCTGCACTCAGCGACTATGGGTGGTATACGATCCTCGCGATGATTCTCGCAAACCTCGTATCCATTATTGCTGTTGCTACGGGAATGCAGACCGCGGGTTCGGCGCGGGATGAAAACACAGCGCGATTCGGCATGATTGGCGGCATGTTTTTCAAACGGTTTATCATGCTCTTTTGGGCTCTGGCAGGGTTGCTCGCTATCGGGCTGTACGCGGGTGATTTGCATGACCCCGATCTGATTTGGGGATACATGACGCATGACCTCCTTGCCCCGGGAGCGATCGGCTTAATGATGGTAGGTGTTCTCGCAGCCAACATGTCCACCCTAGATGCTACGGCAGTCTCCTATTCGGCCCTGTTTATCCGGAACCTATACGAACCACTAAGACCTAATCAATCCGAGGCGCACTACTTATTGGTGGGGAGACTACTCATCCCCGTTACCCTCGTGGGAGGCATTGCGGTGGCCGTCTTGGTGGATGACCTTTTGGAGTTGTTTCGGTATGTGATTTCTGTACCTGCAATTTTTGGAGCAGCGATCTGGCTAGGCTTTATTTGGCGAGGGCTGACTCGAATGGCTGTGATTCTGCAGGTTGCGATCTGCGTGGTCATTTATCTTGTGGTTCCAAATCTATTTGCCACGATGGATTGGTCGCGACATCACCCTGAGTTTTTACAGGAAACGCAAGCGCGAGTGGTGGAAGTGCAAGAACCAGCCATAGCGGTCGACGTGGAAGCTGGACGAGCCGCACAGGTGGGCGACCTCATTACGAAGAGTCGTGAGATTCCGCGAAGCGCCATATTCTTCGATGCTGTAGCACGAGAAGACCCAGCCGACCCGTCTTCGGCTCGAGTGGGTGTCGGTCGATTTAATGCAGAAGTGTGGGTGTTGAGCTGGTTGGGATTCGATTTTCGTGACACCCCGCGGTCATGGTTGATTGCACTCAGATTTTACTTTGCGGCGCTATTTCCATTCGTTCTGTTGTTTTTGTTTAGTGCCCTGACAATTCCGGTTCAAACGCAAGCGCTTGACCGCTTCTTTGCAAAGCTACATACGCCGGTGCAACCGACTCCTGAGGGAGATGCCTCGGCACTGGAATCGGCTTATGCCCGTCCACGTCAATTCGATAGCGAGAAACTGTTTCCAAACTCAGGCTGGGAGATCATGAAACCCATGAAAATGGACTACATTGGTTTTGGAGGCAGTTGGGTGTTGGTTGGGGTGATTGTGTTCTTGCTCTGGATGATGGTGAATATTCGGTAAAGCAGGTTGTGCGGATAGTTACGAAGGGAGTGGCGAGGATGCACCGAAGTCGACGAATCATAATGGGCCTATGGGTGTGCGCGATGTTGTTGAGTGCGGGACCGAGTATGGCTCAAACGTCAGCCACGCGGGATATGTATCTGGAGTATGCACGCGGGTCAGCCAACTGGACCTGGGACAATTACGACAATCTGATAGACGACTGGCGAGACAATTTTGATTCTGGAAGCATTTTCGGCTATCGGCCACCAAACCGCTTGCTTGAAATGGCTGTCATCTATGCCTATCTCTTTGAAGAGGAGGGAGTACCGGTTTACGCAGAGAGAGCAAAGCACGTCATGCTCGAATATGGCAACTATCGGAGTGAATATCCTCAGGATTCCATTGCTCGTCGTCCTGACTATACAAATGGTGTTCCGGCGCTGCCTGATTTTTTTCGCGTGATGCGTTACATCAAGGCTTTTGAAACACTCAATCGTCTTAATCAGTTTTCTCCAGATCAAGCGCGACAGGCAGGCGAGTTGATCGGACATAGCATGGAGTATTTATTGCGAACCGTCGAGTGGGGCACCATGAATCGGACAATGCTTCGCGCGGAGTCGTTGGCGTGGGCTGTGCGAGCCATGCCGGATCACCCCCGCGCGTCGGTTTGGCGAATGCAGGATAGAGCATTGGCAGATGACAACTGGGGTAATTGGGAGATCGAGGACGCTACGCACTACCACGGCATTTGGCTTTACGCTCTGATGGGACATGCTGATGTCACCGGTCGTTTGCCGGCGCTATTCCGAACACCTGAGATGTACTACTACAGTCGGTATTTTGTGAATCTAATGGCACCGTCTGGCATGGTTCCGGATTTCGGTGATTCCAACTGGCTGTCCAATTGGCAACATTTTTTGGTGTTCTTTGAGGCGTCGGCGGCGGCCTACGATGATCCGAACCTAAAGTGGGCTGCAAGTGTAATCGCCGAACAATTCGTGGATTTTGATAATCCGACGAATGTGGGATTGGGATATTTTTTATTGGATTGTCACCGTTGGGGAACTGATGATGTTCCTCCCGAAGCCCCCACGCATTTATCAGCGGAAGTGATGGAGGATGTACAAGGTAAGAAGATTGTATTTCGCAATGGTTGGGCTCCTGAGTCGACGTATCTGTTGCTGAACTACCGGGATGAAGGTGACGGAGGCCTCAATTTTAGAGATTACCTTCGCGATACGATCCCTGTCGAAGAAGAAAAAATGACGCATGGGCACGCCGATGAGAACAGCATCACATTGTTAATGTCAGGAGGGTCGGTCTTACTTAATGACGGAGGGTATCGTGACTACATGCCGAGCGGGCCGTTCGGAGCTTATCGCCAGGACTATTTTCATAACCGACTAGTGGTTCGCCCTGAAAAGATTTGGATGGGCCAGGCTGAAGGAGAAGCGCGATTGGATACTCCAGGCGCCGTACCGGGTCAGCCTATTCTAGAGTTTCTTCACAACGCGGGTTCGTATCGGCGAGTGAGGACCCAGAAGGTCGACTTCTTGCACTTGCCTGACGTTGATTACAGTCGCAGTCGAATGATCGATGACGGTTGGGGATTTGAATGGGATCGAGTCATTGCCTATGTAAAAGACCCAGAGCTGTTTGTCGTCTTCGACATTTTGAAGGCTCGGACCGAAGAGTACTTTACGTTGGCGAATTTATGGCACACGCGAAAGATCCTCGACCAAGGGGAGCATTGGTACGACACGGTTTACGATCGCATTCGGAATCGAGAACTGAGCGAGGACCGTCATCTCCTCATCCATTTTCCAGATACCCATTACAGACTGGAGGGGACAGAGTCCGAGAGGCGGCATTATCAGGAAGAGATGTTGATTCATCAGACAACCGCCCATCATTTCGAGTTAGGTGAAACCGAAGGGTTTGTGACTGTCCTTATCCCACACGATGATAGTGAGTCTCCACAATCCTGGGTAGACCGAATTCATCTGGTGAATTCCGTACCAACTGGTTCTGGGTTAGGGGTTGAAATCGATATGGGCGAAAAACAGATTCTGGTCGGTGTAAAAGAAGATCTCCGGATGGACATTAGTCGCGATTGGCGGCGTCCTCGCTATACCTACGAGGCGGGCCGAATACGATTTAATGAGATCGAGACGAACGGTGACTTTCTTTTTGCCGTTAAGAATAAGAACGAATTAAGCTTCACGATTACCAACCTCACCAAGGCAACCCACGGCGATCAGGTTCTCTATGAAGGAAGCCCGTCATACTTTTATCTCGCATTCGACGGTAGCAAGGATGCCAGCGGTGTTGGAAAGATGCGCTATTGGCGCGGACGGGTGCAGCTTGAACCCTAGCCGCAAATCAAGTTATTTACGGACGAGCGACCCTGTGTTCCACAGGTTGTTCGAGACTACCAGCACGTTTCTTCAGCAAGACGTTATGGAACTCGTCGTTGATGGACGACGAGTGAGTGGATTTCGGACACCGGATGCGAAGTCTATTTGGATTCGCGATCACTGTGACATGTTGCGAATGGGAAGATATTTCCATAACGATGCGGTAAGCGTGGTTGAACATTTTGCTGAGACTCAATCTGCGAGTGGACGGATCTTTGATTACTTCACGACATTTCCAGAAAAATTACCCTGCGAACGAGAAAACTGGACGAAGTACGTCCGCGTGCCGGTTGAAGCTGATGTCGAGTACCGTTTTGTGAAAGCCGCCTGGCTTGCGTGGCAGGCATGCAGCGACGACGAATGGATTCGCAAACTCTTACCCGTGATGGACCGGGCCCTGAGCTACATTTTGTCGCATCCTTGGTATTGGGATACGGAACTAGGACTTGTAAAACGTGCCTACACGATCGACACCTGGGACTTTGCGTATACCGCCGGTCGGCATGAGTGGCTTCAATTTCAGATTGATGACAACACTTTTTGGGGCATCATGCACGGAGATAATAGTGGTTACTACGAGGCCTTTCAGATCTTGGCAGGATTGTACGTGTACTTTGGCCAGAAGGACCGCGGAGCGTACTGGACCCACCAGGCTGACGAGTTGAAAGCTCGTGCGAATGAAGTTTGTTGGAATGGTACGTTCTACACTCATTTTGTTAAACGGACACCGATCACGATTTCTGGTGTGGACGAAAGCAAGCAGCTGAGCCTTAGCAATCCAATGGATGTGAATCGCGGTCTTACAGATTTAAAGAAAGCGGTATCGATTATTGAGGAATATCGCCGCCGGCGAGAGACGACCGCTGCTTTTGCTGAATGGTTCTCGATCGACCCACCATTTCCTAACGGGATTTTCGGCGATGAGAAACTGGTGCAAGGAGCCTATGTGAACGGCGGCATTATGCCACTGGTCGGTGGCGAGCTAGCTCGAGCGGCGTTTGAAAATGGTTTTGAGAGATATGGGGTCGATATTTTAAGACGGTATTGGAATCTGATCGGTGAGAACCAGGCAACCTATTTATGGTATTTCCCAAGCGGTGCACCCGCGAGTGTTGAGACAAGCACGAGTCCGGAAGCTCAGCCTACCGATGGTTGGGGGTCATCAGCCATGCTGTACGCGTTGGTCGAGGGATTGGTCGGGATAACTGATGAGGGCAAGGGATTTGACAGAGTCACGCTTGCACCTCGATGGGCGGCTGCGGATGTTGAAGACGCCGAGGTTCAGTTAGAGTATCCCCAATCGGGCAAGTCAATTGGATATCACTATCAGGCTGAGGAACAAGCTATACGCTTTGCCGTGTTCGCAGAGCAATCAATGGCATCTGTACATGTCTTGCTTCCAGAGGGGCGCGTTGCAACTCAGGTGACAGTGTGCAACCTCCCGACTTCTTGGAAAAACACGTGCGTGCAATCAAGCAACTACGTGAATATCGATCTTGATGTTGAACGCCAAGCAGATGTATTGATCGAGTTGGCGGCCGGTGTGGACTCATGAAAACGGTCTCCGAAGCTTTAGCTTGTGTAAGCACCGTGCAAATCGAGCCGGATGCGCCGCCAGTGGTGAACTTGGTCGCAGAGCGAATTGCGACGAAGGTTGATGCTGTAATTGAAGCGAGCCACACCAATTTGGAACAACAAAGCCCTGGCGTGTTTCAGATTCCCACTCCTCGCACAGGGCTCCTCAAGGATCACAGGCAGGAAGTCTTTATTCGTGTAAATGAAAAAGGCTGTGGAGTTCTTGCGGTGACGGATTTACCTCTGCTGTTTGGGAGTGCGACAAATCTTCTCACACGTCTTGGAGATGATCCTATCGAATCTTATGAACAGGGTCGTCGAATGCCAGTGGCGTTCAGTTGGCAACGCAGCCTGTTCGACTTCACGCTCACACAGGAAGGGCGGATTCAATTTCAGCGCGATCCATCAGCCTACGTTGAGCGGTTAGCAGCAAGAGGATTTACTCATATCGAAGTAAACGGGTTGGCTTCGGCACACGGCTACGAGACCGGACCACCCGACGAAATTTATCCCATGTTTTACACGTATGGCCCAGCGCTCGATCAGTTTGTCGCGAGCAAACTCAACACGGGTCTCTATCCAAAGGAGTGGCTTGCAGAGAACCTTGCGAATCTCAAGGCGAATGCCGCCCTTGCGGTGACCTACGGTTTAGTGCCTGGACTCTTCTGTTTCGAACCTCGTTCAGTGCCGGATAAATTCTTCGACGAGTATCCGATGCTACGTGGCGCGCGGGTGGATCACCCGTTTAGAAGTTTTAAGCCACGTTACAACATGACGACTAGCCACCCAAGTGTACAGGCACACTATAAAGAGATGGTGCAAACTCTTCTTGCGGAAGTTCCACAGCTCGGCTTTCTTTCAGTGTGGACTAATGATAGTGGTGCCGGATTCGAATACACGAAGTCTCTCTACGTTGGACGTAACGGTGGGGCGTATTTGATTCGTGAATGGAATGAGGACGCCGACATTGCAAAAGTTGCTGGCGAGAATGCCATCCAGTTTCTCCGACTGTTACGTGACGCCGGGAGGTCTCAGCAGGCTGATTTCAGAGTGTTGACACGCATGGAATCTTTCTATGGCGAACACGAAACGATTTGGGCAGGTTTGGAGGAGGGGGTTGAAATCGAAAGTGCATCTTTAATAGGGAAGGGCTGGGACATGCCGTATACCCATCCTCGGTATTCTGACTCGAACGCGGTGAATCCTGGAACAGTGTACCAGGACAGCTTTGATCCGCGTGAACGTGACTTGATGTCGGATTTGGAAGCGCGTGGCGTTCGAGCGGATTTCTATTTTGCAACGGGTCCACACGCGATTTTTGCCCCCCTGCTTGGTGTTCCCTATCCTCGATTGACCGGTAGAAGACTTCAGATGCTTCATAAGAATGGAGTTCAGCATATTGCTCACCTCGGAGGCACGAATGTTCCAGGACTCGTGCCATTTGATCCGAATCACGAAATGGTGGCGGCGTTTCAATTTACACCTGATTTGGAGATTGATCGTGAGGTCGACCGTATGGCGATGCGGTGGGGAGGCCGCCAGTTCACTACGACATTGCTGGATGCCTGGACCGATGCGGAAGAAGCGATTCTTGCGTATCCGAATGTGGTGCCATTGTATTCAATGTATGGATTTGTTTGGTACCGTCTGTGGGTGCGCCCACTCGTTCCGAACATTGAAGCAATTTCAGAGAGTGACCGAGCCTATTATCAAGATTTCATGTGCACGACGCCACACAATCCAAATAATGTCGATCTGAGTCGAGATGTACTTTTTCAGCTGACGACACGAGAGTCGTGTCAGAAGGATTTAACTCGATTTGACGCCCACGTGTGGACACCACTTGACCGTGGGATAAGTCGGCTTGGAGAGTGCTGCGATGAAGCGAACGATGCACTCGGGGTCAAGAACGTGATTTATGACCAGTGGATTCGATTGAGAGCGCTTCGCTGTTGGTTACGTACGCAGCGGAGTGTGGCGGCTTGGGTGGTCAGCGTACATGGATTCCTCGAGGCGAGAAAGTTGAAAGACACTGAAGCCATGACCCATTGTCAGTCTCTCTTGCACGATACGATGCTTGAAGAGATAGTGAATTCAGAGGAACTGATAGATCTGCTCGCTTCTGGTATTGAGTTCATGGCGACAACCGACCAGGAGGAAACTCCGCTTATTCACGGAAGAAACTTGAAAGAGTTATTGCAGAAGCGCATCCGTCTAATGCGGGCCCATCTTCACGATGAACCCTGGATCGATCCGCAGTATATAGAGCGAAGAGCCTCGGCGAAGGGCAACCAGCGAGTAATACCGAATAGCCTCGAATGAGACTTTTCTGTTAGCGAGCCAGAAATAGATCGCGCCCCTTTACCAGATTCACGATTTTTCGGTCGGCAACACTTCGAGGTAACATCCAAAAACCACAATCAGGATGCACCCATCGAATGCGGTCCGGACCAAGCACGTTCACAGCGTGTTCAATCCGGGAGGCAACCAAGTCTGGTGTTTCCACTTCGTTGTCCTTAATGTCGATTACGCCAACACCCAACGCAAGTTCGGGTTTGAGATCCCGCAATATTTCGAGCTCGTCGTAACCAGGCCTTGCGAATTCAAGTAACAGATGGTCAGCATGGAGCGCATTAAGAAATGGCAGCAAGTCCTTCCAGAAACCACGTTGTATTGTTGAGCCTCCATAGTTTCCGAAGCATAAATGCACGGCCTTCTCGTGTGGAGCAGCATCGAGAACTATGTTGATAGGTTCATAAGCCCAATCACGGTCCTCGGGATGTCCGGTCAGGTTGGCTTCGTCGACTTGAAGAACGGGCGCGTCAATTTGCGAGATTTGGGCTGCAAGGAGTGTAGCGAGTTCGGTGCAGAGTCTCCGGAGGTCGCCGTAGTGGTTGTCCAACAGTGTTTTCGCGAGCATGTAGGGCGACGTTACGGTAAATTTAATTGGCTGCGTGCTAAGGGGCGGTAACTGCTTCCAGTGCGATGACAGATCAAGCGTGCCGGCACCAAGTGAGCCACGCACGACACCGGCGGGCCGATTTCGGAATTGCATGCCTGACTGGGATTCAAAGGCGTTTCGTTCTTCCGTCGTGAGTTCTGTAGAAATACCAGCGAGTGGACGAATAAAGAATTCAATCATGCCATTGGTATCAGGATGATTGAGATCAAATCGAGCCAGTTCGCCATCACTCACCACATCGATTCCGGCAAGCTCTTGAGTTTTAAGCACAACAAGTAACGCGTCTCGTAGCGCAGGCTTGGATGGCATGGCTGATAACCAACTGGGGGTCGGGTAGGACCCGACGACTTCTGTGCGAATCAGAGGTTCTGTCATAGTTCTGCATTATAGTCTTCTGAGTGGCAGGTTTAGCGTGCGCTGGACTCATCATGAGAAAATCGACGGCTTGCAAGAGTTAACGGTGAGGAGAAGCTAACAATGAGTGAGAAAGTGTTGGTTGTTACCGGAGATGGAGGAGAGAGCTACGAATCGCTTTATGCTGTTCATCGGCTTCGTGAGGCTGGATTTGAAGTCGTTGTGGCAGCTCCAAGTAAACGTCGGTTACACCTTGTGATCCATGACTTTGAACCGGGTTGGGATACCTATATCGAACGACAGGGTTATGGTCTCGACTCTGACCTCGCTATTAAAGAAGTCAGAGCCGACGACTATCTTGCCGTTCTGGTGCTTGGTGGTCGAGCGCCAGAATACCTGAGACACGACGCCGCACTCATTACCCTCATCCAACAGTTTGCAAAATTGGATCGCTGGATATTTTCAATTTGTCACGGCATCCAGGTGCTAATTGCGGCCGGTCTCGTGAAGGGGCGAACGGTAACCTGCTACGAACATGTGCGGAACGAAGTGGAATTTGCCGGTGGCAGATATTCCACTGAAGAAGCCTATCGGGATGGAAGGATTGTGACAGCGCAAACATGGCAGTCGCATCCAGAATTCTATCGACACGTTTTGAACTGCCTGCAGGATTCAGCTGCTTGAGCAGCTTCTATCGACGTGCGAGATCGGGAAATTGTCAGGCATGAATTTCCCAATTGAGTGTCTCGTCGACGAGACGGTCGGTGCGCAGAACGAGACCGCAACCAGGCGTGTCGGGGACCCGCATACGGCCATCCCGTAATTCGAAGGCGGAGGCATCAAAGAGGTCAGTGTTCGCTGGATCCTGTTCAGCCATAATTAAATTTGGAATGCCGCGTCCCAACACGAGCTGCATGTAAAGGCCAAGGTAGTTACCCCAGTTATGCGGAGCGAGGCGGATGCCCGCGGGGGCTGCCTGTCGTGCAAGATTACGTAACTCGGTGAAGCCGAAGCGGCGCATGTCACCCTGAAGGACGTCGAAGGCGCCTCGTTGGATGTAGGGCGTGAAGTGATCCAGCTCACGTGCGGATTCACCGTCGGCGACTAGTGTGGCCCAACCACGTGAATGGATCCATTCCTTGAGTTCCAGGTCTTCGTCGACGGATTCCGGGAACATCTCTTCCACAAAAAAGAATTCAATGTTTGCTTCTTCGAGAAAACGTTTGGTTGTCGCCAGGTCGTAGCCATTATTCGAGTCAACCATTAATTTAACGTCAGCGCCGACGTGTGCGCGGATGGCGCGGACCACTTGGATATCGCGTGTCAGTCCAGCAGCCGACGGCATCCATTGATAGCCGCGCCCAACCTTAATTTTGAAGGCCCGGTGTCCTAATTCGAGTGCGTAATCAATTTCTTCTAAAATTCGAGGAATTCCGCGATCCCTGTATTCGGGCTCGAGGTCCGAGAAATAAATACTTCCGTCATACACCGGCACGGTTGCAGGGCCGTAGCCGCCGAGTAGGCGCCATACCGGTTCATTAAAAATCTTGCCGGTTAAGTCCCATAATGGCGCATCCCCTCGTCCAAGAGGACTGACGATTCCTCGACCTGGTTTAAAGAACTCGAGCGGGTCTTTATTTAGAAGTCTGGTCGCGTCGGCTTCATCTGGATTCGACGAGCCGAACCCTTCTAGGCCACTGGCGGTATTGATGATGAGGAGACGATCGGTGGCGGTGTCCCCATGGACGTCGAGATGGGAATTCTTACCGACAACCTTCCAACGCTTGGAGGTCACTGTGAAGTGACGGATGCGGGTGATCCGATCTCCCGAGGAGTTCGCCGCCGTTGGGGCTTGTCCAGACCACGCAATTGGTGAAGTCGTTGTTGCCAGAAGAGCAGCAGTGGTTAGCTGGAGCATGTCACGACGTCGCATGCCTGAACTCTTTCTTTCCATGACCGGTACTCCTTATTAAAGCGTAGCTTTGTGAAGTCTTCTCGGTCGAGCCAAACAACTTTCTAGCGGCGTAATTCTCGAAGAATGGCCTGTAAAAGAGGAATATCTTCGATTGCAGGCGATTGAGACGGCAGAGACTCAAGAAAAGCATAAATGTCGGCTAGATTCTGGTCCGACACCTCTGGCTCCTGGTATGGTGGCATCCGTTCAGGATCAGTCGGGTTACGGAGGTACTGAATGAAACGCGCCTGCCGCATGCGAGGTGGATTGAGTCGAGTTCCCAGTCCGGTTTCTCCAGTGTAACCGTGGCAGCCTGCACACGTATATTCAGTAAAGAGTTGCTCGCCGTTTTCCGTATTTCCAAGAAGAGGTTCGCCGTCTTGGGATTCAGTGACCTTGCCAGCAACGAATTGAATGGTGATCGTCAACAACGCGACTGTCAGTATCGTTACGCGGTTCATAACGTGCTCCTCATCCTCGTGGTTGGGTTAGAACGTCAAGCACAGCGGGTTCTCCAGCCTTCACCCGTTCGAGCGCACGGCGAAGCGCCGGACCGAGGTCGCGAGGGTTGTCGATAGGGCCCTCACCGTAGACTCCGTAAGCCTTCGCCATTTGGCTGTAGCTAATGTTCGGGTCCTTAATCGTTGTTCCAATGTCGGCACGGTCTACACCACGGTTGCGAGCTGCACATTGCTTCTGGAGGAACATGACCTCTGCGTGGTAGGCGCGATTGTTTGCGACTATTGTAAGTAACGGAATTTGGTGGTGAGCAGCCGTCCAGAGTACACCAGGGGCGTAATTCAGGTCGCCATCGCCTTGAATATTGATGGAAATCCGGCCGTGTTTTCGATTCGCTAGCGCAGCACCCACGGCTGCGGGTGCCCCATAGCCCATTCCACCAGCACCATGGGCACCGATGAAATGGTAGGTCTTATTCATATCCCACAAGTGACTTGGCCAATTCCCGAGAAATCGCTGAGGCGAGACGAATGACCAATCAAGGTCCTTAATATGTGGCCACACTTCCGCAGCAAGTCGCGGAAGACTCACGGGGCTGTTATCCCAGCCGTAGCGGGCATCTGTGATTGTGCGACGACGGGCTCGTAAATGAGCGCTGGCAATTTTGGTGCCGCGATCCTGCCAGAACGCTTGCCGGTCGCTGGTCATCAATCGTCGAACCTCTTCAATGAGTGCTGGCAAGGTCGACTGCGCGTCGGCGGCGATGACGAGGTCAGCGTTTCCGGCTCCGTTGCCGAACACATTGAAATTGCTCGTTACAAGAAATTCGGCCGAACTAATGGTAATGGTTGTAACGTTTGCAGCATCAGTTGCTCGAGGCGGACGGCCAGTTGAGCGTGGTGAACTTGGTGAAGTCCCAACTCGAGACCCCGGTTCTAAATTCAGAATTAAATCAGGCGTCCCTGTTCCCGTGCCTTGGAGTGGATGGCGTGATGGGAAATTGAGGCGATTACTGACACCGTTGACTGAAACTTGTAATAGTTCAGCAAGCTCGACGAGCAAGTCGAGACCTTCTTGTGTTCGCGCCACCTGACCTGTGTTGATGCGGGGGTTTTCTGCTGCGACCAGCAGGCGAGCGATTTCTCGCACGGATCCAATATCAGCGCTTGGGAATTTTGGCACGGTGATCTTTGGAACCGATGGTGGATTATCGGCTGCATCTTTTTGAAGTTTGGCATCGAGAACCAGAAGCACGGGTGCCATAGGCGGTGTGGTCGCGAGAGTGTAGGCACGGACAGCCGATCGACCAAAGTCCATCAAGGCGCCAGGCTGGTGGTCCCACTTAATATAGTCGCGGACTAGGGCAGCCAGGTCGGTTGCATTGTGGGCTGATACCGGACCGTCATAGTCAAGACCGGCTGCCATGTAGACAGGCACGCGATCAACGTAGGCGTTATAAATGGCCATGGCGGCATGTTGCAGACCGACGGTGCCATGAAACAGGGCCATCATTGGTTTACCAGCGATCTTGGCGTAACCGTGGGCCATTGCGACTGCAGATTCTTCGTGAAGACAAGTTAAAAATTCTGGCATACGGTTCGCACCATAATTGACCATGGATTCCTGCAATCCATCAAAGCTCGAACCGCAATTGGAAGCGCAATATTCGATGTCAAGGGC
>DODG01000333.1:6811-11868 GCA_003509065.1 Acidobacteriota bacterium | reverse complement strand
GATCCAAGCATTAAACTGACAATGCCGCCCGCAGCCAATAAACCAAAACTTGTCGACACCATTTCTAAGGCGAGCAAAGTCAGACCGAACACCATGAGCAACACACCCGCTATATTGACCGGAAGAATCTGAAAAGCAAAGAAAGCCAGCAAGAGGCAGAGTCCTCCAACAATCCCTGGCACGACCGCGCCAGGACTCCACAACTCAATTGTTAAACCAAGTGTTCCTAAACTGAATAATAAGTAGGCTATCTCGGGACGAGCGATAGCACTCAAAACATTTTGGCGCCAAGTCATCTCCAGACGTTCGATGCGCGCTCCAGCGGTATGCACTAATATGCTTTCGCCATTGAACCGTGACAAAGTTTGACCATCTAATTGTGCGAGGAGATCCTCAAGATTAACCGCTATAAGATCGATTAATGGAGGCTCGGCAGACAGAGCTTCCTCCTCAGTGAAGGCCTTACTTTCAGTTACAGCCGTTTCTGACAACTCCACGTTTCGATGACGCTGCGTAGCAAGGGAGCGGGCAAAGGCTGACAAATCTTCTGTCGCTTTTTGAGATGTCGTTTCGTCCATCTGTTGCCCACTACCAGAAACAGGATGGGCCGCACCTATATGCGTACCCGGTGCCATAGCAGCAACGTCGGCTGCCAGTGTAATGAAAAAACCCGCCGATGCCGCCCGTGCCCCACTTGGCGAAACGTAAACAACCACCGGTGTTCTTGAAGTAATCATGCTTGACGTGATCGTCCGAGTAGATTCCACAAGACCACCCGGTGTACGCAAGATAAAAACTATGAGTTCGACATCTTCATTATCAGCTCGAGCTATAGTCTGCAGCATAAATTCAGCAGAAACCGGATGAATAATCGCATCAACTTCGGCAACGAAAACTGTGGGAATCCGGTCTTGGACTCGTGATGAAAACTCAGCTTGCGTTGAGGTGAGACCAACGGTAGTCAGGGTTACCGTTATGCCCCATAGTATCAGGCGGCTACTAGCGTGCCGGTTGGGCAGGATGGACATTCATGCCTCATAACTCAAACAAGACCACCAAAGACCAGAACTCTTACCAGAACAACGCTTTGTTAACGTACCGTAACTGAGTCGTTAGATGCCTGTCAATGCACCTTGAAAAACTCTAAAGCCATCGGTAAGCAAGCGACAGTTTTATGATGAAGACTGGTATGTACAATTAGATTAATATTCGTTTTAGCATTTTCTGATAACCTTAATGCTGCAGAATGTCTACGGTAGCCATCATCGCGGGTGGTGAAGCGCACCGCTTAGGCGGGCAGTCTAAGGGTAACCTGCCTCTCGGAAACACGAGTTTTATCGATCGTCAAATCGAAATTCTGTATAAAGTGGCTGACGATGTACTCATTGTCGCGAACGACCAAGCTTATAAATTCCTTGGAGTTCCAGTCGTACCAGACCTTATCCCAGGAGCTGGCGCCATGGGTGGAATCTATACTGCACTTACAGTCGCAAAAACAAAGCAGGTGTTAGCAGTTGCTTGTGACATGCCGTTCTTGCAGGTAGATTTCTTGAAACATGTATTGGTTGCTGGGCAAACGGTCGATGTAGCAATCCCAAAAACAAAACATGGCTACGAGCCACTCTGTGCATCCTATGGACAGGGCTGCCTCCCAAAGATGATGCAGCAAATCACGCGGGGTAGATTCAAACTTCACGATCTGCTGCCATATTTGAAGATTCGAGAAATAGGCCCAGGAGAAATAGCCGCCCACGATAAGGATGGTAATCTCTTTTTTAATGTGAACACACCAGACGATTATAGATGGGCATTGGAGCAATTTAAAGATCGCTAGTTCATAAGCGAGCTATCATGATTTTATCCGTACACAATCTGCTGCGCTCGCAAGTCGCCGCAACAATTATCAAAGTCTACGGCCTCAAGCCTTCGGCAGTGCCAGCAATTGCTATCCAAAATCCACCGACAAGACAAATGGGTGATCTAGCGATCACAGTTTCATTCGAACTAGCCCGTGTCTTACATAAAGCACCGAAAATTATTGCCCAAGAAATTATCTCTGCACTTGATTCCATCGATGGGATAGCCACAGTTGAAGCTGCCCCTAATGGATACCTTAATTTTTTCTTGGACCGACCTCGATTTCTCTCGACTCAACTAACAAAACCCGAGAAACAATCGTTACCCCGCCAATCACAAATAATTAAAACAATCGTCGAGCACACTTCCATAAATCCGAATAAGGCAGCTCACATTGGACATCTTCGTAATTCCGTGCTTGGAGACACACTAGGGCGCTTGCTGCGCTTTCAAGGATGTACAGTCGAAATTCAGAATTATATCGACGACACCGGAGTGCAGGTAGCGGACATAGTCGTGGGGTTTCAAATATTAGAATCTAAAGACACTGAGGCAGTTCAGGCACTCGCTACATCATTGGATTTCGACTACCTTTGCTGGGACCTCTACACTAAAGTGACCAAATGGTACGATGCCGATAGTAAGCGCCTCGAAACGCGAACGGCTACACTTCGCGCTATAGAAGCCGGTAATAATGACACCGCTACGATCGCGCACATAGTTGCTAACCGAATCGTCCAATGCCATTTACGAACCATGGAGAGGCTGAATATCAACTACGACCTGCTCGCTTGGGAGGGCGATATCCTACGGCTTAAGTTTTGGGAACAAGCATTCAAAATCCTTAAAGAGTCTGGTGCAGTTTTTTTACAGGACAGCGGAAAATTGGCCGGTTGCTGGGTAATGCGGATCGACCCAAGAAGTGAAGAAGCAACCAACATTGACGAAGAAACTGCGAATAACGACAGGGCGTCTGACGATGAAAATCGAGAAAAAGTTATCGTCCGGTCTAATGGCCTTGTCACCTACGTTGGCAAGGACATCGCCTACCAGTTCTGGAAATTCGGACTACTGGGTAAGAATTTCCATTATCAGATTTTCGATCACAGCCAAAAGGGAAAACCCATCTGGACTACCACGTCGACGCGTAGCGAGCTTACCTTTCCAGAGTTTGGTAAAGCTGATGCCGTTTACAACGTCATCGATACTCGACAATCCTATCTCCAGGAACTACTCAAACAAGCACTCCAGATTATGGGGCATCCTTCACAGGCAGAAAGCTCTGTACATTTTTCCTATGAAATGGTTGCCCTCTCGAATCAAACCGCCCAAAAACTTGGATACGCAACCTCAATTAACTCGGATCGCTCATTCGTTGAAGTGTCTGGACGGAAAGGCTTGGGCGTAAAAGCAGATGACCTGATTAACCGCATGATTGAGGCAGCGAGTGTTGAGGTCACTAAGCGCAACGCGGACCTAGCGTCCCAAGAATGTGAACATATCGCAAAAATGATTGCTGTCGCTGCCGTGCGCTATTTCATGATTAAGTACTCGCGAGGCAAGGTCATCATCTTTGACATTGATGATGCCCTAAGTTTCGAAGGTGAAAGTGGGCCCTACCTACAGTACGCTGTCGTCCGGGCGAACAAGATTCTACAAAAGCTGAAAGAACAGACTGGAACTGCCGAGTCGGACGTGATTCTCAAACTTGGTTCAACACCAACTACTTGTTTAAATCGCAACAGCGGTGACGGACTGTGGGTGTTAATCTTAGAATGCGCCAGACTAGATGAAGTAGTCAATCAAGCCATTCGCACTCACGAACTTTCAGGTCTGGCGAAATATGCCTTCAGTCTAGCTCAGACATTCAACGCATTTTATCATCGTGAACCGATTCTAAAAGAATCAAAAATGGATGTGCAGCTATGGAGGGCCGCAACTGTAATTTACTTCCGAACACAAATGACGCGGACACTTGACTTGATGGGTTGTCAGGTCCCACCTCGCATGTAATCAGCAACCACTATTGGGAAGATCTCTCAAACCAAGAATACTCATAAATAGGCCGAGAAGATTTAGTCAATAACGAAATGCGGTAAACCTAACTTTTCTCGGATAAGACGATCAGCACTACGAGTAGCAGCTTCCTGAAACACATCAAAAGACATTCGATCGCGAAAAGGTTCAAGGTCTTGAAGAGCCTGTCTCTGCAACGCCTTGCGCAGATCGGAATCAACGTGCTGTTGGATCTCTACCAGCATTGCTTCGTCTACCAAGGCTAACTGTTCTTTCAACCTAGCCCGCTTCACGCCACGTGCACCTTTCGCTTCTGTCCGTAAATCATCAAGCTGTTGCAACGTCTGGTTAAGCACAGCATGAACGCCCAACCACGGTTCCGGCTCAACAAGAATCGCTGTGAGACGGGTCATTAAGCGATCCAAGTGGCGCGAAAGACTAGGAGATTTCTTACTCCTTGAGGTTGACTGAATATTTTCACCTTGAGCACCCACCGCCCTACGCCAATCATCAAACTGGGCAAGCACATCAGGTTCACAGAATTCAATCCGCAATGGTCGACGACGTCCGATACTGTTCACGCGTGAAATGCGTTCGTCGATACCGCGGCATACAACTTTCAGTGGAATACCTGCATCAGCCCAACCTTGGACCATATTAAATGCCGGCCCCACAAGTCGAATCAGATGCCCTTCATTCTTCTTACAAAGATAGGTCTCAACCTCACGGCAGTAGTTAGAAACATCCATGGAGTGTAGAGCCATTACAAGGCTTAATCATGACGAATACGCTCCCAGACCATTTGTAATCCATGCAAAACCAGATTGGGTTCTAAGTGTTCTATTAAATCTGTCTCGTTAGCAATTACATCGGCCATACCACCTGTCGCAATACAGATAGTTTGAGCTTGTTCACCACCTAGCTCACTTTTAAGTCGTTGCACGATTCCTTCCACCAGAGCTACATAACCATAAAATAACCCTGACTGTATCGAACCGACAGTTGTCCGTCCGATGAGTTGTGGCGGCTTTCGCACCTCAACTCGCGGTAATCGTGCCGCGTGCTGAAACAGCGCGTCCGACGAAATTTGAACACCAGGACAAATAACACCACCCAAATATTCGCCCTCTATAGAAATCGCGTCAAATGTCGTTGCAGTCCCAAAGTCTACGACAATCACCGGA
>DODG01000333.1:2923-6409 GCA_003509065.1 Acidobacteriota bacterium | reverse complement strand
GGGGTTGTCGTAACGCACAGACATACCTATGTCAGTCGTAGCTTCGACCAGTTGCACCTGAAGCCCGAGGTATTGTTCAACCATGGTTGTTATGGTTCCGGTCAACGGCGGAACGACGGATGCCATGATTACACCAGTAATTTGAGATCTATCAATATTACGATCTAAAAAAAGGCTGCTAACAAGAATACCCAACTCGTCAGCAGTGCGTTCTCCAAGCGTCGCCAGACGCCAACTATCTACCAGCTCTTCCCCATCAAAGACGCCAAGCACAACATTGGTGTTACCCACATCAATAGCTAGCAGCATATTGAGATTCCAGATTTCTGTAACTCAGGTTCGCAAACTGAATCAAAAAAGAAACTATTCTTGCTCATAAGATCCACCGAATCTCGCCAGCCAACACACGTTCGATCTGGTTTTCCTTACGCACCAGTAGCGCTCCTCCATCATCAATACCAACGGTCATCCCACCATGCCATTCAGATTGACCGCGCCATTCTACGTGTGCCCCTTTGGAGGTAGGCGACAACGCCCTCCACCGGTTCAGGATAACATCCGTTTGTCCTTCTAGAAGAATCTTATGCCAACTGACGATCGCAGCAAGTGACTCGACCATTAGCCTCGCCGAATCTACTTTGTCACCCAGTTCCGCTTCGACCGAAGTTGCTAGTTTAGCCACTTCAATGGGTAAATTGGAGGCTTCCAAATTTATTCCAAAACCGACTACAACATATTGGCACGATCCAGAACGTCCGGCAGATTCGGTCAGAATACCGCCAACCTTTCGATACTCTGAAACCACTTGTTTTGTGGTTTTAATAACAAGATCGTTTGGCCATTTAAGCTCAATTTGGAGATCTGTCAAGGCACGAAGCGACTCAGCCAACGCAACACCCACCGTATGCGTCAGCAATGGAACAACCCGACACGGCCGAAGAATCAACGATACGTAGAGGCCAACATCTGCTGGTGAGACCCATCGGCGACCTTGACGACCGCGTCCAGCAGTTTGGGCACGAGCAACGATGACAGTTCCTTCAGTAGCACCATTGGCTGCCCACTCCAAGGCTAAATCATTTGTGGATGTGACTTCGTCAAAATAGAAAATGTTTCCGAAAAAACAACCTAACCTGGCCTCATTTGCCGAAACCATCGACTGCAAATGATTAGGTAGCGGCCCCGATGGCTTATGGTGTCGCAAGAAAGTCACCCTTCCCATCAACTCCGAAGCGTTTCCATCTCCACACCCATATCAACAGCCGGTGCAGAATGTGTTAATGCACCTACCGAAACATATTCCGCTCCAGTATCTGCTAATACTGCCATCCGTTCCAATGTGACACCGCCAGAAATTTCAACCGCAGCTCGACCTCGACTGCGTAGAACAGCTTCTTTGATTTGGTCGATCGACATATTATCGAGTAATAAAATATCGACACCGGCCGCGAGGGCTACGTCGACTTGATCAAGGTTTTGCACCTCGATCTCCACTGAATGATCAGATTTCAGGGATCGAATGTTCCGCAAAGCAGACTCGATACCTCCTGCCAGCTCAACGTGGTTATCTTTTATCAACACCCGATCATTCAAACTGAAGCGATGATTGGTGCCACCGCCAATACGGACGGCGTACTTTTCAAGTGTCCGCAAGGTCGGTGTAGTTTTTCGAGTGTCCAAGACGACAATCCGTCCACCACTAGCATCCACGAATCGTCTCGTGAGTGTAGCAATACCAGATAAGCGCTGCAGAAAATTGAGAGCTGTACGCTCAGCCGTTAATAATGCAAGGCCGAGACCGGTCACTTCAGCCACAATCTCACCTACTATACATTTACATCCATCCTGCCGATGTTGAATCACTTGCGTGGCAGCGTCAACTTGTCGAAACACATCAATCGCGACATCGAGACCAGCCAAGACACATTCAGACTTGATGAGGATACGAGCTCTAGCCAGAGTGCTGGCCGCAATACAGCCCTCGCTCGTAATATCTCCATCACCTCGATCCTCATCAAGCGCTTGACGGACTAGGCCTTGGTAATCCAAGGGGTCCAAAGGTTCGAATTTAACATCCGACATCAAGGTGTTAGTTCCTCCAAAATCCGAACCAATTTATTCTTCTGCTCATTCAGAGTCGAGGCTCGCGCTACGGCTTCCGCCACGATATCTGGCTCAGCACGTTCCCTAAACTTTGGATTACCGAGCTTCGCATCATTTGCGGCTTGCTGAGCTTCAATTTTCGCTAATGCCTTGCGGACTCGAGTAAGCTCGGCTTCGCGATCGACAATCCCGGCAAGGAGTACATAAAATTGCATGTCTCGAACGATACGTACAACCGTATCTGGCTCTCTGTCATGCTTATCGACAAGTTTCAGAGACTCTAAACCCGCAAGCTGAGAGATATAACTTTCGTGAGTGCGGAGGACACTTAAAGTGGCCGACTCCCCACCTATCACAACAACTGTAATTTTTTGAACCCTAGGCACACCCCACTCAGCTCGAACAGTTCGAATGGTCGTAATCACTTCCTGAAGCAGTTCCATACAGTCCGCGGCTTCATTGTCAATCCAAGCATCTTGTTTCTTAGGAAACTCAGCCAAAGTAATAGACTGGTGGCAACCGTCCGCCGTGAGTCCAGTATCGGCGTGCCGTGGCAGTTGTTGCCATACCTCCTCAGTTATGAAAGGAACGACCGGATGCAGCATTCTTAATGTTCTGTCGTGTACTTCGAGAAGCACCGCGAGCGCTACGTCACGCACTTCGCCGGTTCCATTGAGGTGTGGCTTGACCAGCTCAATATACCAATCCGCATAATCGTGCCAGAAGAATTGATAGAGTCGGTCAGCTGCCACGTCAAAGCGATATGCTTCAAGCGCATCGTTGACCTCACCGGTCAATTCATTAACGCGATGCAAAATCCATCGATGGACTAACTCAGTGGATGACGCCTGAGGAACAACCGGTCGTCGCTCTACCTCATTGACGTACATCAGAACAAAACGAGAAGCATTCCAAATCTTATTTACAAATTGACGAGAACCACGTAATCGACCTTCAGAAAGCGCGATGTCCATCCCGGGTGACGCAAGCGCCGTTAAGGTGAATCGCAAAGCATCGGCTCCGATATCGTCCATTAAATCCAAGGGGTCAACAACATTACCCTTGGACTTACTCATTTTTTTCCCTTGTTCATCACGCACGAGGGACGAAATGAACACCGTCCGAAATGGCACATCATCGCCAAACTTAAGTCCCAACATGATCATGCGTGCAACCCAAAAAAAGATGATGTCATGGCCGGTAAGCATGAGGGTCGTTGGATAGTAGCGCTCTAGATCGATGGACCGTTCTGGCCATCCCATGGTGCTAAAGGGCCACAACGCAGAACTAAACCAAGTGTCAAGAACATCGGTTTCCTGACGTAACGCACCGCCACAGGAGCATCGTTCTGGGGGAGTTTCCTCCACTAGGAGCTTGTCACAG
>DODG01000333.1:0-2489 GCA_003509065.1 Acidobacteriota bacterium | reverse complement strand
GAAGGTAATGCGCCCATCCTTGACAGCGTCGATCGCAGGCTCTGCTAAAGTCTTGATACTCACGAACCACTGATTCGATACTAAAGGCTCGACAATAGTGTCGCAGCGTTGGCAATGTCCGATAGCGTGACGGTGATCCTCAACCTTCACGAGAAAACCTTCCTGCTCTAAACGTTCAACTAAGGCTCTTCGTGCGGTGAGGCAATCCTGTCCTGCATAAAGACCTGCCTCCTTTGTCAGATGTCCAGCTTCGTCGATCACAGAGATTTGCTGCAAATTGTGCCGCTGCCCAATCGCAAAGTCATTGTGATCGTGAGCGGGTGTTACCTTAACTGCTCCCGTTCCAAAGGCCTGATCAACAAATTCGTCGGCAACAATTGGCAGTTCTCGGCCAATGATTGGCAGGAATACTCGACGCCCAACTAAAGATCGGTAACGAGAGTCCTCTGGATGGACCGCTATCGCGGTATCACCGAGCATCGTCTCGGGCCTAGTAGTCGCAATAGTGAGCGCGCCTTCATCGTCTACCAAGGCGTACTGCACATGGTATAACTTGCCGTCCGTTTCCTTATGGACCACCTCTAAATCTGACAAGGCTGTGGAGCAGCGAGGACACCAATTGACAATGTAGTTACCCCGATAGATCAACCCTTCTTTGTACAATGAAACAAACACTCGGCGAACCGCTCGTGAAAGGCTCTCATCAAGCGTGAATCGTTCACGACTCCAGTCGACCGATGAACCCAACCGTTGCATTTGGCCAACAATCGTCCCTTTGCTCTGCTCTGCCCATGCACGTACTCGGGCTTCGAATGCCTCACGGCCAAGGGCATCCCGAGTAGTACCTTCAGCTGCCAATTGTTTCTCAACAACATTTTGCGTCGCGATACCGGCGTGGTCAGTCCCTGGTAACCACAACACATCAAAGCCACGCATCCTCTGCCACCTCGCAATAATATCTGGCAGTGTCTGATTGAGTGCGTGACCAATATGTAACCATCCAGTTACATTAGGTGGCGGGAGGACCATACTAAATGGTGGACGTGTAGTTTCAGGATTCGCGCGAAACGCATTTACCGATTCCCAGTATGCGTACCACTTTGGATCTACTTTGTCGTGTTCGAACGTCTTCGATAACTGTGCCTTAGACATAAGAAAATAGACTTCCGCACACTAGTGAAAGGTGGTGATCAGTTAATAGAATTCGGCGCGCCATACTTATTTGAGACTACCTATAGGTGATAAACAGGTCAAGAAGACGTGAGATGTAACGCCCTGTATCACTTAGATACAGCCGAGGGACGCACATGTTCGCGAATGAAATTGACAATATCTTGCATGGGGCTACCAGGGAGAAAAATACCCTCAACTCCAACCGCACGTAATTTTGGAATGTCAACATCTGGAATAATTCCACCCACAACAATGAGGACGTCCTTCATACCTTTTATCTTTAAAAGTTCTGCAATGCGAGGACACACATGATTATGTGCACCTGAGAGAATAGATAACCCGATAACGTCCGCATCTTCTTGTAACACCGTTTCAACAATTTGTTCAGGCGTTTGGCGAAGACCCGTGTAGATGACTTCCATCCCAGAATCCCGTAACGCCCGAGCGATCACTTTTGCACCTCTGTCGTGCCCATCAAGTCCAGACTTAGCGATCACCACTCGAATCGTTCGCATCACCCTCTCACACTGCCTACCCATCTCTAGCAAGCACTCGATGGTAAGCATGCTGTAATGTGCAACCTGCGTCTAAATCATTGGTGTCTCTTCGTACTCACCCCACACATCCCGAAGAGCGTTACACATTTCTCCCAATGTCGCATAAACCCGTACTGCGTCCAACAGGGGTTCCATCATATTCGTAGTGCCATCCGCAGCTGCACGCACCTGCTCAAGGGCGCGCGCAACTCGATCAGTATCGCGTTTTCGCTTTAATAGCTGCAACTGATCCAACTGCTTCTGTTCTGTCGACTCATCGATATATAACGTTGGAATTTCAGTATCACCATCGTCTACAAAGGTCGTAACACCAACGACTGCACGCTCGCCAGACTCCACACGCTTTTGATCTCGGTAAGCACTTTCAGCAATTTCTCGTTGGGGATATCCCTGCTCAATTGCTTCCACCATACCACCACAATCATCGATCGCTTTAAAATAGGAACTTACTTTATGTTCCATCTCACGAGTCAATGTCTCGATCAAGTATGAACCACCCAGTGGATCCGCTACCTCGGTAATACCAGTTTCATGCGCGATGATTTGTTGTGTACGAAGTGCAAGTGTCGCAGCATCAGACGTCGGTAAAGCCAAAGCTTCATCAAGCGAGCAAGTGTGTAATGAGTTTGTTCCACCCATCACAGCGGCTAGTGCTTGCCATGTTGTACGCATGACATTGTTATACGCTTGCTGGCCAGTAAGTGATCCGCCAGCCGTCTGACTATGAAACCGCAATTTCCATGAACGATCATCCTTCGC
>DODG01000256.1 GCA_003509065.1 Acidobacteriota bacterium | reverse complement strand
CTACGTATATTTACTACTTGACTTTAAAGAGAATAGTTTGTACGGTACACAAAGTATCAGCCACGCCCTTCATCTTAAATTTGAAATTTAATTTCAAATATTAAATATTTCTCTTGGAGCATGTTCATGCCAGACAAGAATAACCCTTCTCCCGATCAATCTGAAATACGCAATGTTGAGAAGAGCGATCAAGAAGCTGGCTTTGAAATGATGGACAATTTTGAGCGATTCCATCAAAAGAATGATGTGTTTCGACGATCATGGTGGGATGAGCGTATTCGCAGTGAAAAGGCCCGACTTTTCTATTCTACCTACCGGGATCCCTTAAAATCCTGGCGTCAAGCAGATGGCTTCACTCAAAAAGATTATGCCTTCCGTAATGCAACTTGGCATGTCAGTGACATCTTTACCGAAATGAAAGAGAACGAAGATCGTCGTGAAGGTTTCTCTGACGCCTTCACTCTTCTTCGTGATGTTGCAAAAGAGAAAATACTCTTTGATTCTCCTCAAGCCGCAGCGGATGAAATCAAGAATGTCGCAAAAAGATTTGGGGCCGATATTGTTGGAATTACATGCTATGACGAACGCTGGTTGTATACCCAAAAATTTAGTGACATGAGTGCAACGGAGCGGCCCAATGATATTCCGGAAGGGCTCAAATTTGTGATTGTGACAGCCCAAAGAATGGATTATGACCTGATTCGTACGGTACCCTCCGCATTGAGCGGTGCCGCTACAGGGTTAGGGTATTCACATGATGCTCTGGTGGTGCTCTCTGTGGCACAATACCTTCGCAATTTAGGCTACAATGCCGTCGCCAGTATGAACGATTCGTCGCTCGCTATCCCAACAGCAATTCAGGCAGGTTTGGGAGAATATGGACGACATGGACTACTGATTACAAAAGAATTTGGGCCACGAGTACGGCTGGGCAAAATTTTTACGGATCTGCCAATGGCTCTGGATAAACCCATCCATTTTGGTGTAAAAGAATTTTGTGAGATCTGCCAGGGATGCACCCTGGGCTGCCCTGTCAAGGCAATTCCAAACGGTGCACCATCGACTCAAACCCACAATCAATCAAATATCAAAGGCATAAAAAAATGGACGGTGGACGGCGAGAAATGCTTTGGCTATTGGGCCGCGCAAAACAGTGATTGCTCTATCTGTATTCGTGTATGCCCCTATAACAAGGATTATTCTAAGTGGTGGTATCGGGTGGGTCGCTGGTTGGCAGGGACTCGTCTACGCCGCTGGATGCTGACCCTTGACATCAAGCTGGGGTATGGAAGACGGATGCAGCCCAAACTCTGGTGGAAGGGAGAACGAGAAACATTGGCATATTTTATGCGAAATTTCCTTTCTGCATTGAAACTATTCAGGTGAATAGGCTGAAAACAGAAGGTTTTTAGGAAAAAATCATGTTTGACCACCCAAAACTTAGAACCTTTGAATTGGTCGACAAAGTTGCTGTATTCGTTAATCGAGTAACTGCCGGGTTTCCCAGAGAAAATTGTTTTGTCGAAATGCTTAGGCTTCTTGGATGATTAGAATGTCTTGGGGTTTGAAGGGAAGATCGTTGAAACTGAGAAAGTTTTGAATGGTTTGATTCGAACGTTGCAGGAGTATGGACCTTCAGTCTTTAGCCTTCAACCTATGCACCTGAATAGTTACTCTGCATTGAAATACAAGAGAAAAAGTTAGGAGACAAGATGGACAAAGACACCTTTTGGCTTTATGATTTAAAGGTCGAGGTTGTTGGTAGTGAGAAGCCGATGGTCTGCAACCATCAGGTTGGAGACTATTTTCTGGTCGAGGGAGAAAATTTAGTTTTTGGCGCTGACCAGCGTTTTCCAATGTACTCGCTTGCCTCTATTTTACCACTGCTTCCCGCTAAGCAACGCGATACCGATCCTCACGATTGGATGACGACCGACGCAGAAGTCGCCTGCCCTGATCCTCATTGTGGTGGGCGTTTTAGAATCACACGGACGGGTCGGCGGATATTCTCACATGCTGAGACAACAGGCTTGCCAGACCAGCCCGGCGTGCCTTACTGGGCGAAAGAGCCCTCGACTGATTCGAATGGAGGTGAAGCATAAGTGTTGAAATATGCCAATTGCGGCCAGATCACCAGATCTCACGAGTGATCAAGGGCGGCTGGCAGCTTGCCGGGGGGCACGGTTCGGTAGACCGCACGCAGGCCATTGCCGACATGACCACTTTTTTCGATGCGGGCATTCGAACATTTGACTGCGCCGATATTTATACCGGCGTTGAAGAGATGATTGGAACATTCATCGAAACATTGCGTCGTGACCGTGGATCTGAGTCTGCCGACAAAGTCACCGTCCACACCAAGCTTGTACCGGATCTGGATAGCCTCTCCAGCATTGGCGCTACGGATATTGAGGGGATTATTGATCGTTCATTAAAAAGGCTGCGGCTCGATCAGCTCCATCTCGTACAATTCTATTGGTGGAATTTATCGATCGGACGCCCGTATGAGACTCTGGAATGTCTCAAAAGGCTCTGCGAAAAAGGGAAAATCCGCCATCTAGGGGTGAATAACTGGGATGTGAAGCAAACGGCTCCTTTTGTCGAGATGGGGTTTGATATTGTCTCGACCCAGGTTCAGTACTCGCTACTCGACCATCGTCCAGCCAATGGGTTGGCAAGATGGTGTGCTGAAAATGATATCAAGTTGCTTTGTTACGGATCACTGGCCGGTGGGTTTCTCACCGAGCATTGGCTTGATCAACCCGACCCTGGTTTCGTGTTTGAAAATAGATCACTGATCAAATACCGACTGATCGTTGATGAATTTGGTGGCTGGGATTTATTCCAAACCCTGCTGACAACGGTCAAAGCCCTTGCTGATAAACATGGTGTCTCGATGAGCGCAGTCGCCGCACGATATGTGCTAGATCAGCCCCAAGTCGGTGCCGTGATCATTGGTGCACGTTATGCGCATCATCTGCCTCAGACGTTATCGATATTCGAACTCTCTCTTGATCCCGATGACTATGCCGCGCTGGAAGCTGTTCTGGCCCAGCGTCATGGTCCTTCCGGATATGTTTATGAATTGGAGAGCGATCGGACAGGACGTCATGGCAGTATCATGAAATATAATCTCAACGCTTCATAAGGCAGCGAAGACAACGATGATTGAAACACAAAACCTGATAACTTCATTCGGTTTACTTAAGGCCGTCGATAATGTATCTTTGTCGGTGGCCAAAGGAACAATTACAGGTCTGATTGGCCCAAATGGTGCTGGCAAGTCAACGTTGTTCAACACATTAACCGGTGTCATTCGTCCCACAAGCGGGGAAATCCATTTTGATGGGATACGAACCACAAAATCGCCGCCAGACGTGCTTTTCCGCCAGGGGCTGGCACACACATTTCAGATTCCAAGACCGTTCCCTCAGATGACCGTGCTTGAAAATCTGATGCTTGCTCCAACAGGACAGGTAGGCGAGAGTCTCTTTGCCCCGTTCTTCATGATGAAGAAGGTCAAGCGTCAGGAGCGCGAGATACAAGCAAAAGCGATGGACATACTCACCTTTACGACCCTTGATACGATGGCTAATGACCCAGCCGGAAAACTGTCAGGCGGCCAAATGAAACTTCTGGAGCTTGCCCGGGTGCTGATGGGGGATCCCAAAGTCATTCTGCTTGATGAACCTGCTGCTGGAGTCAGCCCGGCTCTCACAGAGATTCTGGTGGAGAAGATTAAGGATCTCAATGCCCGTGGGCATACATTCTTTATTATCGAGCACGATATGGACTTCATCATGCGTCACTGCGAGCCGGTAATCGCAATGGTATCAGGGCATGTGGTGTTTGAGGGCAGTGGGGAAGCCGCACGCTCTGACCCCCAGCTTGTGAATGCCTACCTGGGAGATATGACTTATGAGTGACACAGTCCTCAATGTGCAGTCGTTAACAGCGGGTTATGTCCCAGGCTTGCCAATCCTGCACGACGTCAACATGCGTTTGGGCAGAGGTGAAATCGTCGCAGTGATCGGTCCAAATGGTGCTGGCAAGTCGACTCTCATCAAGGCAATTGCGGGGCTGGTGCTTGTCGAAGAGGGGACGATTATGCTTGGCGCACGAAACCTGGTTGGGATCCGGCCTGATGAGATGGCGATTTTTGGGATTGCTTATGTCCCACAAACAAACAACATTTTTAGAACCCTGACTATTCGGCAGAATCTCATGCTTGCTGCGAAACGGAGCGATGGCCTTGTCGATGATCTGATCGAGAGGATGTTCACGTTGTTCGAAATCCTGCGTGACAAACAGTTGGACAAAGGGGGGAAGTTATCAGGAGGGCAACGACAGATGCTGGCGATCGCGATGGCACTTGTGGCCGAACCTACACTAATCCTCATGGATGAGCCCACGGCTGGACTCGCCCCTAAGGTTGCCGAAGAGATACTGGCACTTGTTCAAGACATCGCTGAGAAAGGAGTATCTATTATATTTGTTGAGCAAAACGTTAAGGCTGCACTTCGCATCTCGAACCGGACGTATATTTTGGCAGAG
>DODG01000386.1:3892-8096 GCA_003509065.1 Acidobacteriota bacterium | reverse complement strand
GTCGCAACCAGGTCGGCTAAACCTTCAAGTGCGAAGTACTCGCTATGCAAGGGGATTATTACCGTGTCAGCCGCGACAAGGCCGTTCAGTGTTAACAATCCGAGTGAGGGTGGTGTGTCAATAAAGATGTAGTCGTAAGTATCTCGAAGTTGCCGAACAAGTGCTCGCAGGCGTGTTTCACGGGCTATCATCGACACCATTTCCAGTTCCGCGCCAGTTAAGCTCCTATCTGCCATGACGAGACTTAGTCCCTTTACGTCGGTACCAACAACAAACTGCCCGAATTCAAGCGCAGGCTCAGCGGTAAGAGCCTCGTACATTGTCCGACCTTGCGAAGCTTGACCTTTCCGACCAAGACCACTCGTTAGATTGCCCTGGGGATCCAGGTCAATCACCAAGACCCTGCGATCAGCTAGCGCTAGCGCAGTAGCAAGGTTGAGCGTGGTTGTCGTTTTGCCAACACCGCCTTTTTGATTGGCTATGGCAATTATGCGTGGTGGTCCTTGTGTTACCATTTATTTAGGTCAAACAACATAAAATATGTTCTTCTGTTAAGATACACGTCATGTTGGTCGCAGTCAAGTGTTTCACGTGAAACTTATTCAAACTGTTTAATTAGTATCATATTTTGATTGCAGCTACTCTTCAGTTTCTCGCATTATTTCGATGGAATCTTTTCTAATTACGACGAGGTGGCTCTTTAACGACTCGACCAATGGAAATGTGGCTTGTTGTGAAAAAGGTTGATCCAGCATTTCACTAATCCTTGAAAATTTTTCACTGGCAAACACGAAAATATGCCCGCCAGGTCTAATAAAATTCCCCAGGTGTTTTAAAACAGCCGGGCTAAGCTTGAGCGATCTGATTGTCAGTAGGCAGGCTGAATTTTGGATCGCCTGCCTCGGCAACAGTTCTTCGTAACGACAGTTTTCGACACGAGCGTTGGAAAGTGAAAGCTCGCGAATGGCTTCACTCAGAAAAGCCGCCTTTCGAGATCTTGATTCAACCATACACATCTTCATATTCGGATATACAAGATTTATAGGAATTGCTGGAGAGCCTGAACCTGAACCTATATCGATAAAAGATTTAGCATCATTTCCAATTTGATTTGCTGCAATCAATGGTTCGATTATCAGTCTGTCTAGGGCTTTGTCTTCGTTTGCAAGCGAAGTCAGGTTGATGCGCTTGTTCCAGTGGCTCAACAGGTCCAAGTATTTTTTAAGCTTATTGGCTAAGTCGGGATGTAGCCTAATTTGAGAGAGTGCTGCTCGCTCTATGAGCTTTGTATGCAATTCAATTGAGTCAGGCATCGCGAATTGCGATTTTAGATTACCTGAGCCTTCGTGTCCATTTTTCGATCGTAATGGCGACCACTGCAGACAAATGCCAAGATTATGGATACTGCTGCTGGCGTTACGCCTGGAATCCTTGATGCCTGCCCAAGCGTTTCCGGTCTCACTCGTGTCAAACGCTCAACAACTTCCAGTGAAAGTCCAGGCAGTGAGGCAAAGTCAACATTGTCTGGAATGCGTTGCTTTTCGTTACGTTTTGATTTTTCCACCTGTTGAGCTTGTCGTTTTAAATAACCTTCGTACTTAAATTCAGTTTCAACGCTTATCAGGTCTATGTGTTTCGCTTTTTCTTCGATATCTAGATCTACCTGGCCATCTCGCACAAACTGAGCCACATGAATTGATGGCTGTTTAAGTGCCCTTGAGGCCCTTACGCGCCTTCCTCCCGTGAGAGTTACCGTCGTTTTCTTCAGCACTTGTAAATTCTTTTCGTAACGCTGCTGACGTGCTTTAAAAGTTGACCAGCGGGTGTTGCTAACCAATCCGATCTCCCGACCGCGCGAGGTTAGACGCAAGTCTGCGTTATCGATGCGCATAAGTAGTCGGTGTTCGGCGCGTGAAGTGAACATTCGGTACGGCTCCAAACATCCCGTCGTTGTTAAGTCGTCGATCATTACGCCGATGTACGCTTCGCTACGACTTAAGATGAATGGTGGTTGGGAGGCAACCTTCAGGGCCGCGTTAATTCCAGCAAGAAGGCCCTGGCCCGCTGCTTCTTCGTAGCCTGATGTCCCATTAACCTGTCCTGCGAAATATAAACCACTAATACGTTGGCTCTCCAACGTCTGCCGCAGCTCGGTCGGCTGAATAAAGTCGTACTCAACGGCGTAACCTGGCCGGATGATCTCAGCCTGCTCAAGTCCTGGCATGCTACGAACGATCGCGGCTTGGACTTCACGCGGCAAGCTCATTGAAAATCCGTTTATGTACACTTCGTCTACATCGATTCCCTCTGGCTCTAGAAAAATCTGATGGCGGTCTTTCTCTGGAAAACGTACGATTTTATCTTCCAAAGAAGGACAATAGCGTGGGCCGATTCCTTGAATTTGGCCATTAAATAGTGGGGATTTGTTGAGATTTTGTCTTACTAATGAGTGAACTCGTTCGTTCGTGTGGGCGAGGTAACAATCAATCTGATTGCCCTTTAAGCTATTGGTCATAAATGAAAAAGGCACGGGATCTTGATCACCGCGTTCGATTGAAAGCTGAGTGAAGTCGATACTGGACCGGTGAACTCGTGGAGGCGTGCCGGTTTTAAGTCGTCCCCACCGAAAGTTGAGCGCCTTTAGAGATTCAGCCAGTGCGCGTGCTGGTGGCTCTCCGACGCGTCCTGCGGCGTGTTGCTCGGGACCTATGTGGATTACGCCATTGAGGAACGTGCCTGTTGTTACGACTAGCGCCTTGCAATAGTAGCAAGCACCGGTAGACAAACTGACGCCGTTGATTTTGCTGTCCTTCACAAGAACTGAATCGACTCGTCCCCTAATCCAACTAATTCCTTTTTCGCGTTTCAGTGCGTCCCTAACCCAGTTTGAATACCTATGCTTGTCAGCCTGTGCGCGGGGAGACCAGACAGCTGGCCCACGACTTCTGTTAAGCAGCTTAAATTGGATTCCCGTCGCATCAATCGCTTCGCCCATAAGTCCGCCCAAGGCATCGATTTCCCGCACTAGATGCCCCTTGGCGGTTCCGCCGACCGCCGGATTACAGGGCATATGCGCCACACTGCTTTCATCAAGCAAGCAGAGCCCAACAGTCTGGCCCATGCGGGCCGCCGCACGGGCAGCTTCGCATCCAGCGTGTCCTGCGCCAATGACGATAATGTCGAAGTCAGTCATAGATATGGGCACCCAAATTGGTGCTCCAGTGTAACGCCTATTGTACTGAGGCTACTTCCCGATACAAAAATGTTGAAAGATGTGGTGTAGTAGATCGTCGGGTGCGCGAGCGCCCGTGATTTCCTCAAGAGCCGTTCTGGCGCCCCGCAGATCGGCAAGGATGAATTCTTCCGATACGCCTTCAGCCACGGATTGTGCGCCTTGGTTCAACGACTTTAGTGCAAGCTTTAAAAGTTCAAGGTGGCGAACATTGGAAATCGAGCCTGAATCGCGTTGTAATACGTCGCCATCTAGGGCTCGGACCATCGCCGTGCGAAGCTGGTCCATTCCTACTTGGTGGCTCATTGAGGTCTCCACCACACCTCGCCCCTTCTCAGTATTCAAGCGATCGGCCGGCCAAAACGAAGGCAGGTCGGTCTTGTTAAGCACAAAGAGTCGCCGGCCGGTCGCTGTTTCTTGTAAGAGTGATTCATCAGCTTGATCAATTGGCCGTGATCGATCGAAAACCAGCACTAGTAAATCCGCGACCGCGCCAGCCTTTCGTGATCGCGCTATGCCTTCCACTTCAACTAAGTTGTCAGACGGGCGAATACCTGCGGTGTCTACGAGGCGTACTGGGATTCCATTAAGATCGATGGTTTCGGTTACAAGATCTCGTGTAGTGCCAGCCATTGTCGTTACGATCGCCCGATCTGATCCAATAAGTCGGTTAAAAAGGCTAGATTTTCCGGTATTCGGCTTCCCGAGAATCACCACTTGGCGACCCTCCCGAAGCACCCGGTTTCGGCTACCGTCAGCTAGGAGCGTTTCGACGCGCTTCGTAATAGCCTGTATTGTAGCTGTCGTCGTCGACCGGCTAACGAAGTGATACCTCTCTTCAGGAAAGTCCAGTGAAGCTTCTAAACGAGAAACTAGATCAAAAAGGTCGGTGTCGAGTTCGGCGATGACTGTCGTCAGTGTGCCTTCAAGCTGATCGAATGCGACGCGAGCTTGGGCTGGCGTGACCGCATC
>DODG01000386.1:0-3500 GCA_003509065.1 Acidobacteriota bacterium | reverse complement strand
TCTCCTGGCTCCGCTAGGCGCGCGCCCGTATCGATGGCAGCGGTCACGATTCGCTCAAGAACAATTGGACTCCCGTGAGCACTAAACTCGACGACGTCTTCCCCAGTGTAAGAAGCAGGAGACTTAAAATATGTCGCTAGCACTTGATCTATGGCTGAGCTATCCGAGTCGCGCGATTGAAACGCACGTGCTAGCGTGGCATGGCGAGCTTGTAGTGGCTTTTTGCGGTGGAGGACCGAACAAGCAATATCCAATGCTTGTGGGCCACTTAAGCGAACAATTCCGATGCCGCCATGCCCGACCGGCGTCGCAATGGCGACGATCGTGTCATCGGTGGAGTACATATTGAATCGTCGTCAGGTTTCGTTTCAACTAGATGCTCGACACTGGGCGTTAGCTTTCCGTGGATTTCACAGAAATTAAGACGGTTTTGAGTCGAGCATCGCCCTGGCTTTCAGACGACATGTCCAAATCTTCGGCAACGGCTAAATGTACCATACGCCGAGCATAAGCATTTAGCGGGCCGATTTCTTGAGGCTGACCGGTTTTCTTTGCTTGCTCGATCAAGAAGGCAATTGTTTGAAACAATTCGGCGTCCTTACTTGCGCGAAAATCTTGGTGGTCAACAACAATTCTGTGGTGTTCTGGTAACTCTCTGCGGAACTTACTGTTAAGAATATGTTGTAAGGCGTCGAGCGCTGCACCCTTGCGTTGCAGCAACACTTCACCGCCTGTGCCATCTAGTCTCACCTGGACACAGTCGGGCGTCTCAGTGATGACAACCGTTAGTGGTAATCCCATCGCCGAAAGTACATCTTGGACAAAGATTCCTATACGCGCGTCTAGATTATTGCTGGGTTCAGTCATGATGAGTTTCCGGAACGCGACCCCTTTCCCTTTTTACCTGCGCCGCGTTTCTTAATCAAACGTTCAGCGGGTGGCCGAACATTATGCACCGGTGGCGGGCCGATCACTCGATTGGTAATGATTTGTTGACCAACGCCCCATACGTTGCTCATAAGCCAGTAAAGGACGAGGCCACTTGGAGCCCAGAGAAACATAAATGTGAAGACGACTGGCATTACCATCATGATTTTCTGCTGCATTGGATCTGCAGTTGAAGGCGTCATTTTCTGTTGGGCCACCATCGTCACGCCCATTAAAATCGGCGTCACATACAGAGGATCGTGTTGAGACAGATCTTGAATCCAGAGGATGAAAGGTGCGTCACGAATCTCTATGGCGACTGACAGCAGTGAGTAAAAAGCGAAGAGAACTGGCATTGTTAGAAGCATTGGCAAACAACCACTTGCGGGGTTTACGCCCCGTTCGCGATACAAACTCATTAACTCCTGGTTCATCTTTTGCTTCCCAGGATCTGTCGCTTTTAGATTCTTGTACCGGTCCTGAATGGCTTTCATTTCCGGTTGGATTTCCTGCATCTTTCGCATCGAAACTACGCTTTTATGCCGCAGTGGAAACATTAACGCGTTAATCATTATCGTGATGAGAATGATTGACCATCCGTAGTTTCCAACAAACCCGTAGACCCATTTCAACGAACGGTGCAGGGGCACAACTAGCCAGGAAAATATCCCGAAGTGAACTGCTCGCACGAACTCGGAATTCACGTTGCCCAAAACATCGAAGTCTTTCGGCCCCACGAAGAATGTTGCCGCTGATGCTGTTGTCGGAAGCTGAATATCGTAAGCAACTAGGTTGCGTGCTGAGGTGGCGGTTGTGTCGAACGGCTCGTAATGAACCTCTAGTGGCTCGTCATTAGGAATGGCTGCCGAAATAAAATAATGGTCATCGATACCCACAAAGTCAAAGCGTCCATCATAGTCGGCTTGTTCAAGAAGATCTGAAGCATCAAGGCGGGACACTTCTCCTGCCTGTGAAAAGATTCCCTGTGGGCCTTGACGACGAAACGTCGAGCTTTCGCCAGCATCCCCTCCTGCCAACCCGGGACCCCACTGCAGAATGACATCTTCTGGACCTTCAAGTGTCTCCACTTCTACCTCGAGATGCACGACAAACGGCTGGTCAGGATCAAAACGGAAAACCTTGAAAGCACGAAGGCCGGAGGTGTCCCGGTACTCAAACTCGAGTGAAGCGATGCGATCGGTAACTAGTAGTTCGGAACGACTCGGTCGAAATAAGGCTTTTTGAAGGGTCGCTGTAAGCTCAGGCCGTGTTTCAAATAACAACGAAAAGGGTCGCACGCCCTCTAGTTCTTGCGGAATCAATTCTAAGGGTTCCTTTTGCCCATCTCGGTATCCCTTAAGGCGCCAGCTTGTTAGAACCGCCCCTTCGTTCGAAAATACCGCCCTGACAAAATCCGTCTCAACAATTACGTCTCTTGCGGTTTCGTCAGCCACAAGCGTTTCAGCGGCCGAAAGTTGCGCGACTTCTTGAATTGGAACGGGTGCTGTCGCAGGAGTTGTTGCCGCGCGCCCGATTGGCTGTTGAGCGCCTTGGTCATCGGCGGAACTCAAGGGTTCAATGGTTTGATTACGCTCGGGAGAAGGCCCTACAAGACCCTGGTATATAAACAAGACCAGAAACGAAAGAAAGACGGCGAGTAAAACCCTTTTTTCCATAAGTGCTATGTCTGCCGCGTGTGAGTTGCCTTAAACGTAGAATATTTTGGCACCGGGTCGTACCCGCTGCGACCAAAAGGTCTGCATTGAACCATGCGGCGGATAGCTAACCAGCCACCACGAATCGCGCCATGGGTGTCGACCGCTTCAGCTGCATAACTAGAACAAGACGGAGAAAAACGACACGAACCAATCAATAGAGGCGACAGTGTCAACTTGTAGACACGAATAATAGCCAATAAGCTTTTCGCAATTGCGCGATTCATAAGTGAACAATCAACGGCAGCGCTTCACCGCTTTGTATAAGGCTGATTTGTAATCAATGATAAGACTCGGCAGATCAATATCTGGCATTTCCCTGCGGGTTAATACAACCACATCCAGGCCGAGCGCGATCTTGTTTTTTCTGAACAGTTCACGAACCAGTCGCTTTGCCCGATTACGTCGTGTGGCGTTACCTACTCGTCGCGATGCGACTATGCCCAAACGGCTAAGGGCTTGTTGATTGGGATGAACGAGCAGTGTCATGAATCGACCATGTGTCCGCACGCCGAATTTTTGTATTTTCTTAAATTCAGGACGACGGGCAATCCGCTCGGCTCGCCTCAACCGTTGAAGCAATACGTAACCTCATTCTGAAGTCTGGTTAATGAAACAACTTCGTCGTGAATTTCTAATTCTCTTGACTATCAGGACGCTGCGAGGCGCTTCCTGCCCTTGGCGCGACGATTTTTCAAGATTCGGCGTCCTGCCTTCGTGCTCATTCGGACCAGAAATCCATGTGTGCGGCGACGGTGACGGCGGTTTGGTTGGAATGTGCGCTTCATGACCTTTATCTTTCAAGAACAGCTCGTCGTGCTAAGCGAAACCACTAATGGTACCTAAGCTGGTTTAATG
>DODG01000266.1:11119-14322 GCA_003509065.1 Acidobacteriota bacterium | reverse complement strand
CACTAGCAAATCCATCCAGGTCATCACCCGGCGTCAACACTCCTGGAAAACGAGCAATCATCGGAGCATGCATGCCACCCTCCGATGGTAAGAATTTGTAGTGACGATGATGCACTGAACCAACCTGAGCCCAACCAAGACCGTAGAAGACGTACGACTTGTCTGTTCCCATATCCTCAAAGCTGGTATTGAGACCTAATTCTGATCGGCGTGCGACGTACATGGGTCGTTGACTTCTATCATAGGGATCGGTGCCATTGTCTGACATAAACACGACCAGTGTATTCTCGGACTCACCGAGTGTCTCAAGCAGGTCAAGAATACGACCGACGTTGGTGTCAAGATTGTCGACCATCGCCGCATGTATTGCCATCTTCTTGGTCTCAATCTGACGCTCCTGCTCTGTCAGACCACTCCAATCCGGAACCTCTTCTATTCTTGGTGGTAACCCCATATCGGCGGGCACCAAACCCATCTCCTTCAGGCGTTCAAAGCGTCCCTGCCGCGTCACATCCCAACCGTCTACATAACGATTCAAGTACTTCTCAATCAATGCCGTCGGTGCCTGGAGCGGCCAATGCGGTGCGGTAAACAAGAGCGCTCCAAAGAATGGACGTCCATCCCCGTGATTACTTTCAATCGCCTCAATTAATTTGTCAGTAAATAGATCGCTTGAATATCCATCTCCATTGATAATTTTTCCATCCTCAATGTAACGGTCATTAAAGTGATTCACGTTTCCAACCAACGAGGCGTATGTACGCTCAAAGCCACGCTGGGAGGGATACTTATCGGGAGTCAAACCTAAGTGCCACTTCCCGGTCAGGTAGGTATGGTAGCCTGCGTCCTTGAGTAACTGGGCACCCGTGACAACCCTATCATTCAGGTAACCCTCATACCCCGGCACTCCATCGTGATGCGGCAAGAGATCTTCAGCCATCGTTCCCAAACCATTAAGATGATTATCCACACCGGTCATGAGCAGCGCCCGTGTTGGCGAACAGGAGACCTGCGTGTAAAACCTAGTGAAGCGCGCCCCATCCCGGGCGAGTGCGTCAAGCTCTGGGGTATCAATCTCACTGCCAAAAGCACCGATGTCTCCATACCCTAAATCGTCAGCAACGATCAAAAGGATGTTGGGACGGGTCGATTGGGTCGTGGTTGTATTGGATGGCTCTTCTTCGACATTTTCGTTCCCTGTCGAACAAGCGCCGAAGAATACGAGGCCGAGGCAAACAGTCCATCGCAATAACTGCATGCGGTCACACATGACATTGCTCCCCTACAGGCAAACACCTACTTGGTAGTTACCATCTCTAACTGGCAGCCATCATAATGACGATGGCTAATGGAATCAAATATCTGGCATGGATGTAAAGGAGGGTAGTAATGCGACTCTCCTTCCAGTTCAATTCATCCAAAGCGATTGTTTTATCCAACCTGTATGCAAAGAAAACAACTACCAGCAGCGCGCCCAACGGGAAGAACACCTCAAGATTAGCAAACATCACCAGATCGAAAAGAGTGCTCGTTTCAAATCCATTAATGAATTCCAGTGGATGAAATTCACTCAATAGGTTAAATGAGAACGACACCAGCATTGTTGCTAGCCAGAGAAAACCGGCCAACAGTACAATCGCCTTCCTACGAGCCACTTGAAGGCGCTCTGTAATCCACGTGAGCGGTATCTCAAAAATCGCGATGGCAGAAGTCAGAGCAGCCATCGACAGCATCGCCATAAATAGCGTGTAGAGAAAAGCACCATACGGCACTTCGGAAAAGGCGAGAGGCATGGTAATAAAAACTAACTCCTCGCCAAGTGCAGGCGAGATGCCTCTAGCAAACACAATTGGGAACACGGCAAATCCGGCCAAGGCTGCGACGCTGGTGTCAGCAAGAGCGATGCCCAGTCCCGAGGAGGCGAGAGAAGTCTGATTCTTTTTGAGGTAGCTGCCAAACACGATCCCAGCGCTGCCACCCACACCCATCGTAAAGAATGCTTGACCCAAGGCCACCAGAAACACCTCGGAAGTGATACCCGAAGTGCTGGGCCTAAACAGAAAGTTCAGTGTTGCAGTGAAATTACCAACAGTGCAGGAAATGACGACAAGTGCCACAAGTAACACGAATAGGGCGGGCATCATGATCTTCATAGCTCTTTCCAGTCCACCCTTGACACCCCTAAGAAGCATGCCTGCGACAAACACGATGCAGAGAGTTTGCCAAAAGATAACCAGTAGCGGATTCGACAACAGACTGTAATAACTGGAAGTGACGGTGTCGCTTGAATCGGTAATCAAAGAACCGTTAAGCAGTTTGGGCACATAGGCCAATACCCAACCAGCCACAACAAAATAGAAAGAGAGCGTCAGGACGTTGTTCAACACTCCTACCAAGCCAATAATCTTCCATTTTGATGAAACTCCAGATTCTCTGGCAACGTTAATGACGCTATCAACCGGATTAGCCTGGCCACGGCGACCAATGATGAGCTCCATGATCAAAATAGGCATGGAGACGGAAAAAACAGTGACTAGGTATATAAAGAGGAAGCCAGCACCACCATTGGTGCCCATTATGTAAGGAAATCGCCAGATATTGCCGAGACCAACAGCCATTCCAATGGCCGTCAGCATAAAGGCTGACCTAGAGGAAAAACTCTCTCGATTGGACATACCGCTTATCCGCTACACCTCAAACCCACGATTATGAACTAATCTTGTCATCGAGCAGATCACGTTGGACTAGAGTCTGATCTCGATCAGCGGGATCGCCATAGCCATTACCACCTCCACTATAGACAGTGAAGGTTTCACCGTGTTGAAGCTTTTGCATTACCTTACAAAACCCTGGGATGACTTCCCTATCGGTTCCTTCATTAATGACTAAACGAGTCATGGCGCCTCTGCCCCCGCCCTCAGTGCCGTCTGGCTTCTGCTTGATCCAATCACTATTAGCAGTCAATGTGGAGGTGTGACCTTCAACACGATACTTCCGTTTGATCCCGAGGCCACCGCGATGTTTCCCAACACCACCTGTGTCCCGTCGCAGGCTATATTCCTCAATCGTGAGCGGATAGTACATCTCCACAACTTCAACCGGCGTATTCATCGTGTTGGTACCCATTACATGCACACCATCCATCCCATCAGCTAATGCCCGCGCTCCATCACCGCCGCCAATAGTCTCATAGTAGGTGTACA
>DODG01000266.1:0-10733 GCA_003509065.1 Acidobacteriota bacterium | reverse complement strand
GCCTTCACGATAGAGGGATCAGCCTGTAACACGGCTCCCACCAAAGTCTCTGCAATTCGTTGCCACGTCTCGTTTCCAGCACCAATAGCCGCTGTGGGATCAGGACTAATGATAGTACCTTCCGGGCAATACACTTCAATTGGACGATAGCAGCCAGAATTTACTGGAATTGTTGGGTCAGCCACTGCCTTGACGACAAAATAGGCTGCAGACACACAATTAGCGAGAATGCAATTCACGCCAGATGCTCTCTGTTTGTCTGTCCCGCTGTAGTCAACCTTGACTGAGTCATCCTTGACCGTCACGGTGACCGCAATCTTGATCCGCTCATCATCCATACCATCATCATCAATAAACAGTTCGGAATAGTACTTTCCGTCAGGAAATCTCTCTCTAATTTTGGCCCGCATCAACCGCTCGGAATAATCCAGAATGCCCTCGGTATAGGTCTTCCAGTAAGACAACCCAGACTTCCGAATCACTTCTTGTACTCGACGCTGTCCCAGTTGTGCGGCCGCAATCTGGGCATTCAGATCCCCCTCCCGCTCGGTGGGCGTACGAACGTTGTACATAAGAATGTCCATGACCGGCTTATTCAGAACACCCTCGCTATACAGCTTTAACGGCGGAAGAATGAGCCCCTCCTGCCATATTTCAGTTGATTTTGACGGCATACTGCCAGGCACCATGCCACCTACATCCGCATGGTGAGCCAAATTCGCTGAAAGACCAACTAGTTCACCATCGTGATAAATCGGTACTACAATCCGAATATCTGGTAAGTGCGAACCGCCTTCCGGCGTGTTGAACATAAACACGTCGCCCTCATTCAGCGTATTAGGTGGAAAGTGCTTGAGCAGATAAGGTATGCCAACCGTTAGCATCCCTAAATGACCAGGAATATGTTCAGCTTGGGCAATAATTTGTCCTGTCGTGTCAGCCAATACACACGAACAGTCCTCACGCTCACGAATGTTTGGGGAATACGAAGTTCTCCTGAGAATCGCTCCCATCTCGTAGACGATTGAAATCAAGTGGTTACTCAAAACCTCTACTTCTACTTGATCGATTTGGGGCATCTCTTAACTCCCGATGGAAATGATGATGTTGCCATAGCTGTCAATGCTGGCGTTATTATCCGGCAGCACAACGGCTGTCGTGTCATAGCTCTCGATGATGGCAGGCCCTGTAATCTGGTTTCCAGAGAGCAACTGAGTACGGTCATAGATACTGGTGTCATGAAAATCACCATAGTGCTTGAAATACACAGGCCGAGTTGCCTTAATCGCATGGGTACTATCCGACGTGGAAAGCTTATTCGCCACAGGCGTCCCTTTTGGCACAAACGAAATCGCAGAAATACGAAGGTTCACAATCTCAAGCACTCGTTCGGAGTCGCTCCACCAGTAGAGACGCTTGTGAGTCGCATTAAACAGCTTTTTAATTTCTTTAAACGACAGATTCTGAATCTCCCCAGGGATGGGTATCGTGATCTCATAAGCTTGACCCGAATAACGTAAATCGAGGCTATACAAGAAATGGGTCTTATCGACATTAACTCCATCGTTCCTGAAGTCCTCAATCGCCTGACCTTTCATTTCTTCAACTTGCTTTACGAGTTCATCTTTGTCAGTTTCATCGAGAAGGGAAATCCGGGTTATGCTGTAATCATTCTTGTGATCGGTCACCAATAAACCTTTTGCTGATAGTAAACCCGCCTCTTCAGGCACGACCACTGTACCAATTCCAAGTTCCGTCGCCACGTCTGCCGTAAACAGCGCCCCCCCACCCCCAAACGCCACTAACGCAAACTCTCGCGGATCTAGTCCTTTTTCAATAGACGAGACCCTGACAGCCCTAACCATATTTGCCAGGCTCACATCAAAAATTCCCTGACAAGCCTGTGCCAGAGTTTTATTCATTGGCTTGGCGATCTGCTTCTCTATTTCCCGTTCTGCAGCCGCCTTATCAACCTTCATCTCTCCACCCAAAAAGAATTCTGGATTCAAGCGACCCATGCACAAGTTCGCATCGGTAATCGTCGGAGTCTTACCTCCCGCGTCATAACAAATTGGGCCTGGTACTGCACCGGCACTCTCAGGACCAACATGCAAACCACCTGCCACATCCAAATAGGCTAGGCTGCCACCACCAGCGCCAATAGTATTGATATCGATAATCGGCAAGGCAAACGGATAGCCTCCAATCCGCCCTTCTGAAGTGACCCGAGGTTTACCACCGGTTACGATACTAATGTCAGTGCTCGTACCGCCGATATCAAATCCAATGAGGTTTTCGTATCCTGCCATGCCACCAAAAAAAGCAATCGCGATGGCACCGGCAGCTGGGCCGGACAGCACGGTTTCCACCGCTCGACTGCTGACCTGAGTTGACGGCATCAGACCACCAGAGGATTTCATTAGGTTCAGACCCACGTTGATTCCGGCTTCTGCAGAAATTCGAGATTGGAGATTTTCCACATATCGTGAAACTACGGGAGACACAGCCGCATTAAGCGCAACGGTGGATGTGCGTTCATATTCCCGATATTCCGGTAACACTTCTGATGAGATAAACACACTCATCTCAGGGCAAGATTCCTGAAGTATTTTTTTAACTGTCTGTTCGTGTTGACCATTCAGGAAGGAAAATAGGAACGAGACCGCAACTGCCTCAACTTTCTTTTCTTTCAGCGTTGCAATGATAGTCGTGAGCTCGCTGTCTTCGAGAGGAACAATCACATTACCTGCGTAATCGACACGTTCGGTCACCTCGAAGCGTAACTCTCTTGGCACCAATATGCGGTCCTTGACAGCCTGAAAGTCATATTGCCGCGGCCGGCGCTGCCGACCGATTTCGAGTACGTCCCTGAATCCTTTTGTCGTAATTAGGGCGGTTCTCGCTAGTTTGCCTTCAAGGACCGCGTTGGCACCCACTGTCGTGCCATGGCTGAGGTACCCAACCTGTGAACCTTGACGCCCCGTTTGCTTTAATATCTTGTCAAGACCGATCACAGCACCACGTGATTGGTCAGGTGGGGTGGAATGTGTTTTTGCTGAATGATAGATACCTTCGGTCTCATCAAACAGCATGATGTCAGTGAACGTACCTCCAATATCAATTCCTATCCTGATAGTACTCATAATATTTCTCTAACAAAACTCATTAACAAATCGCGTAACAAGTCAGCGAGCGAGTCTTAGGTTCTTCGCGATCGACTCCAGCCGGCTGATCGTCTCCAGTAAATCCTCTTCAATCGCATCGTGACGGTTGAGACAAAACCGCTGAACCCTGCGCCCATAGAGAAGGGTCGTACTCATATACGCGTAGCCTGTCCGGCATAACTCGGTGGTCATAGCTTCATTCATGTTCTCAATTTCATCCTCACCGAGATCGGGTAGCCGGTATTGAAAAGTTACAATGCCGAGGGTTGCGGGTGTCACAATCTCCCAATGTGGTCTACTGCGAAGAATTTGCTCAGCCTTTTCTGCCAAGTCCAGTCCGTGGTCTACGGCACGACGAAATGCCTCAACACCAAACACTTGTAGGGACATCCAGAGCTTAAACGCCTTAAAGTTTCGTGACCGCTGCACTCCCATATCCCGATAGTTCATGTTCGCTCCATCAGCATCGGTGTCCCGTTCATACACAGCCACGTCCCGAAAGGTTTCGTATAACCAAGCTGGATCTCTGGACAGCACACAGCCACACTCATATGGCTGAAAAAACCATTTATGGGGGTCGACAGCAATAGTGTCTGCCTTGTCAATCCCTTTCATACGATTTTGGCCTCGCTTGGTGAGAATAGTTCCTCCACCAAATGCTGCATCTACATGCAGCCATAAGGATTCGGTCCGACAAATAGAAGCCATGTCGTCAAGGGGATCTACTGCCCCACTGCTGGTAGTGCCTGCACTAACTGCTACGCAGAAGGGACGTTTTCCAGCAGCCCGATCCTGCTGAATAGCTGCAATTAGACGGTCCGGAGCCATGCGCAGATCTTGATCAGGTTCCAGCATCCGAAGTTGTTCATCCTTAAAACCTAAGATACGCAAGGCTCGACCTATGCAACGGTGAGTTTCCGTAGTGCAGTACGCCACGGCATTTTCAATTTCATCATTCAATTTCATATGGCGCGCAGCTGTCAGAGCGATCAGATTCGCCGATGATCCACCGCTAGTAAACAGACCACTCGCTCCATCCGGCAAGCCGAATTGTTGGCACAACCAGCTGACGGTATTACGCTCGACCGTAATCGGTCCCAAATTTCCCTGATTGGTCACACAATTAGGATTGAAACCAGAAATGAGTTGTTCAGCCAATGCTCCAATGAAGTTTCCCGAACCTGGCACATAGGCAAAGTATCTAGGATGATTCAACTGCATCGAGTGATTAAAGATTTCATCCATCGCCAGTTTCATGACTTCGTGCGGGTCTTTCCCCGACTCACTGAACGGCCTGGTCAGTATGCTGTTTGCAGGTTTCCACTCATAGTCGTCGATGACCCGTTTCTCAGACACAGTTTGGAAATGCTCGACCAGCATGTCGACCGCAGCATAACCAAGTTCCCTCATCTTCTTAGGAGGTAGAGCTATATTGTCAGGGCGTTGTGCGCCTGCAGGTTCGACCGCCGGGCTGCCCGGTTTCAGACTCGTCTCCAACTCTTCAAGTAATTCGTAGAGATTTGCCAAACGATCACTCCCGAAACACTTGCTGATCTCGACATAGCGCCACTCAGACTGAACACCGACCTTCTTAATCAACGTTCGCCCTTTTGCCCCGAGCGAAACAAACATGCTGCGTCGATCCTTGGGGCGGGCCCGACGAACAATCAGACCGCGTTCCTCAAGATGACCGAGAATGCGCGAAAGACTGGGCATGCTAATACAACTGATCTCGGCCAATTCACTAGCACTTACTTTTTTCACCCCGGATAGCGCCCTTAGCACACGCCACTGCTGCTCCGTAAGACCATGCGCGCGGAGAAGCGGCCGAAACTGCTCCATGACAGCCTCGCGAGTACGCATCAAGGCCATTGGCAACGAACGAGAGAAATCCCGCAACGACGTATCGACCATGCCTCGCTTACGGCTCATCCTTTAACTCCAGTGAGCGGATTACGGACAGCTTCGTCAACAACACGGTTTACAAGTGTTCCGACTCCCGACACTTCAACTTCAAGTAGATCGTCCGGCTCAAGATACCGCGGCGGATCAAAGCGAACACCGGCACCTGTTGGAGTTCCTGTCGCAATGACATCTCCCGGAACCAGTTCCGAAAATGTTGAAATATACGAAATTAGATAGCTGAATGGAAATAGTAGGTTGGCCGTAGTATCGTTCTGTCGTATTTCTCCGTTGACCCGAGTGGTCACACTAAGGTTTTCAAAACTACTAAATTCATCGCCTGTCACAATCCAAGGCCCAATTGACCCTGTTCTGTCAAAGTTTTTCCCTTGAGTGACGTTGAATTTACCGTGCCGTGTCCAGTCCCGAATGGTGCCCTCATTGATGCAGGTCAAGCCGCCTATATGCCGTGCAGCATCCCGTTCAGAAATTCGACGTCCCCCGATTCCAATTACAATAGCAATCTCACCTTCGTAGTCTAGCTGGTTGGATTCCGGCGGACGAGCAATGGAACCGCGGTGCCCAACGAATGAACCAGGCGTCCGCATAAAAATGCTTGGGTGTTTTGGAAGGGTTGATTCATCCTTGTACTCTTCATTGCGATTTGTGTAGTTAACTCCAACACAGAAGATCTTCTGCGGGGTGGGCACTGGCGGCAGAAACTCGATGGCGTCCAGCGAGTGGTCTGGTTCTGAATGCTCAATCAACTCCTGAACCATCTCAAGCTCCTGCGACTCGAAGAGTGACTGAACTGAGTGCACTTCACTCCCCAATCGACCGGCGAGTTCCATGACCCCATCTTGGACGATAACGCCAAATGATGCTTTGGATGCAATTTCAAAGCTTAGAAGTTTCACCAATAGCTCCCATTAGAGCAAACCAGCTCGGTCCAATACTTGGTCAAGGCGTCGCTCTAGCTCTGGTGGAGCCGGGGACATAGGAAGGCGATGGTCATTCGATTGAATCAGGCCCAATCGTTTCATCATGTACTTAATTGGAATCGGATTAGTTTCAAAAAAGACGGCCTGATTAACTTCGAGCAAACGCTCGTGAAGCGACCGTGCCACCTTTAGATCGTTATTCCAGATGGCCTCACATAATTCAACCAAAACCCTTGGCCGAAGGTTTCCCACGGCGTTCATCAAGCCACAAGCTCCTGTGGCCATGCCTGGGTAACTCAACTCTTCCAAACCAACAAAAATCCGAAATTGTGGTCCCCGAGCTGCAAGGCATTCTGAGATGAATCCGAGATTGTTGACTGCTTGCTTCATTCCCACGAAGTTTGGTGAAGCCTCAGCTATCGCCCCAAGCGTTTCTTGCGTCACACTTACCGAAGCACGTCCAGGAATGTGATAAATCATCCAAGGCACGTCATGCGAAGAGGTCAGTTCAAGGTAATACTGAATGAGGCCTCGTTGCGGAGGCTTGATGTAGTACGGTGTGACGATCAAGAGTGCGTCCGCCCCTACCCGTACGGCATGATCAGTCAACGCTTGTGTCTCGGCGAGGGATTGCGAACCTGTAGCTGCCACCACTGGTACGCGGCCGCCAGCGACTTGAACGGCCCGAGTCACAAGTCGGTTTCGTTCATCGACCGTGAGTGTAGACGGTTCAGCGGAAGTGCCATTAATCAAGACACCGTGGGAACCATTCTCAATCTGATACTCAATCAACCCTGCAAAGGTTTCTTCATCGATCTCAAGCGTATCTGGGCGGAATGGGGTGATAATCGGCGGTATCGAACCTTTTAGACGATCAATCGACATGACCATACAACGAACCTCCCTTAAACAGACACCGCATTAGTTTTCATGAAAATCAAATCGACTTGACGACAACATAGTTAACATGTTAACAATCATGACTGCAAGTATTTTCTAAATAAATGCCACATCTAATCATCGAGTACTCATCAAATCTATCAACAAAACTTGACGTCCAGACGCTTGTTGACCGTGTCCATACCGCAGCGCTCGAAACTGGCATGTTCAAGCTTGGCGCCGTGAGAACTCGTGCCACCGCTCGAGACATCTACCGAATCGCCGATGGACATCCTGACAACGGATTCGTTCATCTGGTGCTTCGAATCGCTCAAGGCCGTGAAAGCCAAGCTAAACGACGGGCAGGTGAAGCGATCTTTGATGCCATCTGCGAGGAACTGCAGCCCTTATTTGAAACGACACCCTTGGGAATTTCATTTGAAATTCAGGAAATAGAGCAAACACTGAGTTTTAAGAAAAACAACCTGCACGAAATTGTGCGGCGCCGTACCGAACAAACTAAGGAGTCGTCGTGACCGAACGGTCTGAGGAACATAAACGTAACCAAGGAAAAGCATCCAAATATCTGGAGCGTTTCCAGCAGACTCCACTTCCCCATTTTATCAATGGGAAGTCTGATCATTCCGGGGACAATACGATCGAGAACATCAACCCGACAGACAATTCCCAACTCAATCTGATGTTATTGGGCGATACCGCGATCGTGGACCGCGCAGTTGCAGCCGCCCATGAGGCGTTTCCAAAGTGGCAGGCTATGCCTGGAACTGAGCGAAAGCACATACTCCACCGAGCGGCAGACTTAATCGAATCCAGAGGTGAGGAAATCGCACTCATCGAGAGTGTCGACACAGGCCAGCCGATTCGATTCATGAAGAAGGCCGCCCTTCGAGCGGCCGAAAATTTTCGATTCTTTGCAGACCGAGCGCCTGACGCACGGGATGGAGTGTCATTACCGGCCGGACATCACTTCAACTACACGCTACGGCAACCCATTGGGCCAGTAGCAATTATTACGCCATGGAATACCCCGTTCATGTTGTCCACATGGAAGATCGCGCCAGCTCTTGCCGCGGGTTGCACAGTCGTCCATAAACCGGCTGAATGGAGCCCTCTGACCGCAACTCTCCTGGCTGAAATCCTTCTTGAAGCAGGAGTGCCACCTGGCGTGGCGAACTTAGTAAACGGGATCGGCGAAGATGCGGGTAGAAGTCTTACTGAACATTCAGCCATCAAGGCGATTGCATTTGTCGGAGAATCTTCAACAGGTAGCCAAATAATGCGCCAAGGTGCCGAAACCCTCAAGCGTGTCCATTTTGAACTTGGCGGCAAGAATCCAGTTATGGTTTTTGAAGATGCTGATCTTGATCGCGCTGCTGACGCAGTAATGTTTATGATTTACAGCCTAAATGGCGAGCGATGCACCTCAAGTAGTCGTCTCCTAGTGCAACGTTCTATCCACGATGCATTTGTTGCTCGGCTCCGTGAACGCATCAAGCGGATCAAGATCGGAGATCCACTAGATCCAGCGACTGAACTGGGACCGCTCATACATCGGACGCATTGGGAGAAGGTGCAAAGTTATGTGAGCCTTGCCAAAAAGGAAGGCGCCGAGGTTCATCAAGGCAGCACAAACCTACCAAATGAGGGAAATTTTATAGCCCCAACTTTGTTTACTGAAGCTCGAAATAATATGCGGATAGCCCGTGAAGAAATTTTTGGCCCCGTATTGACAGTCGTCAGTTTCGATGATGAAGACCAAGCGCTCCAAATCGCTAATGACACACCCTACGGCTTGGCAGGTTACGTCTGGACTTCGAATGTAACGCGTGGACATCGTCTTGCACAAGGTCTGGATGCCGGTATGATCTGGGTAAATTCTGAAAATGTACGTCACCTACCAGCCCCATTCGGTGGATTCAAGGCGAGTGGCATCGGACGAGACGGCGGCGACTATAGCTTTGACTTCTACATGGAAACAAAGAATGTGTGTGTGGCTCTCGGTAATCATGCCATTCCGAAGTTAGGTTCGTAGAACCCAAAGCGAATAGGAGAACTCATGGGCGAAATCGTGTTAGCCGCGAAAATCACGCACGTCCCGTCGATTTGGCTTTCTGAACACTCAAAGAAATTTAAAGGAATTCGTCAAAATGCAATCGATGGCCTCGTCGAGATCGGGCGACGTGCACATGATCGCAAGGTTGATACTTATGTTATTTTTGACATCCATTGGGTCGTGAACCAAGGATTCCACCTCAACGCTAACGCCGAGCACGACGGCACCTTCACCAGCCACGAACTGCCGCACTTCCTGAACGGCATGGACTATCACTTCAGAGGTGATCCAGAACTGGCAGAGAAAATTGCCGAACTCGGTAATGCACGCAACCTTCGGGTCATGGCGCACCGGGTGCCTGGTCTGGGTTTTGAGTACGGCACACTAATTCCGATGCACCATATGAATGCAGCTGGCTCCGCTCGTGTTCTGAGTATCGCAGGCAATCAATTTGCGAGTATTGAAGAGGGTCGCCAGTTTGGCGAAGTGGTGGCCGATGCGATTCGGGAGTCCGATCGTCGAGTAGCAGTACTCGCAAGCGGTTCAATGTCACATCAGTTCTGGCCGAACCACCTGTCGGCCGCAGGCATCAATGAAGTCAACACGGAGTTCAACCGCCAAGTTGACCTGCGCGTGCTGGAGCTCTGGCAAACCGGACGCATAAAAGAGTTTCTTGCCATGCTACCGGACTACCGAGACCGCTGTTTCGGTGAAGGGGGCATGATCGATACCGCCCACCTGTTTGGAGTGCTGGGCTGGGATACCTACGAAGGTTCTGGAGAGATCATTGGGGAGTACTTTGGCAGTTCTGGGACGGGCCAAGTCAACGTAGTGTTCGAGCCATCTAAACCAATTACACCAAAGTAAAAAGAGCCTAACCCTATTATGGACGCTTCCTTCCTCTTAGTCGGTACGCGGCCGAGGGAACGTTCCTTCTCTCATCGCGGCGTGATACGCGAAGCTCGCCATCACTACCGAGTTAATCATCAGGTCGCGTGGAACAAGCCGATCGTAGACGTCCATGTTGAAGTGGTGGGTTCTTGCTCGGTAGTCGATCCGGTCTTGGAGAAACTGGAACCCAGGTAGTCCCACCCTGTTATACGACAGATGATCAGTTCCCGTGTTACTGAAGAGAGAAATTGTCTTCACCTGTAGGTCATGAAACGGGGTCATCCAGGCTTGTAGGATCGGTGTCGCTTGGGCGTTGCCTTGAGTGTGGACGCCACGGAACTGGCCCGTGCCGTTGTCCATGTTGAAATAAACGGAGAACTTATCGTAGTCGGGTGTGTAGACGCCGTCTTCTCCGAAGTGGTGTCGTATGTAGCCCCGAGAACCCCTGAGGCCAAGCTCTTCCTGGCTCCAGAGCGCTACGCGAATCGTGCGCCGTGGCTGAGCGCCGATAGCCTTGAGAATACGCATTGCCTCGAGCACAACGGACACACCGCTCGCGTTGTCAGTAGCGCCGGTGCCGGTGTGCCAGGAATCCATGTGCGCACCGATCATCACCACTTCATCGGCCAGGTCAGTGCCTTGAATTTCCCCGATGATGTTGTAGCCCGTTGGGTCGGATTCATCGAACCCGATGCGAACGTCGACGTCCATGGTGACCGGAATGCCGCGCTCGAGAATCCGGTAGATACGGTTATAGTGCTCCGTCGCAACGGCGAGTGTCGGTAGTGCGCTCTGGACCCCTGCGCGGGTTCGTCTGTTCCGTGTCGTCGGATGTCCGGTCGCATACACAGTTCCGTCACTTCCGATGCTCGCCGTCAGCAC
>DODG01000058.1:2183-3231 GCA_003509065.1 Acidobacteriota bacterium | reverse complement strand
ACCCAAAGAACCTCGATACTGGCGCTGGTGGAACATAAAATGTCCTGGCCAGACTGTCATTTCTGGACCAGGCATTCCTATAAGTACAGCCATACCACCGATATTATCCGCACCCGAACCCCCACTGCGAGTAGCAGGAAGTATTTGTTCGTTCGTGATTCGAAGCCCAATGGCATCGAAAGCGTAATCCACACCGCCACCGGTGATTTCTATGATTGCTTCTACTGGATCGACTTTTCCTGCGTTTACCGTGTGAGTTGCGCCAAACTCTTTAGCGAATTCCAGTTTTTCGTCCTCAAGGTCAACTGCAATGATTGGATATGCTTCCAATATAGAGGCCATTTGTATTGCCGACATCCCCACTCCTCCGACCCCGAATATAGCGACCGATTCTTCAGGTCGAACTTTTGCTGTGTGTGTAACAGCCCCGGCACCAGTAAGAATGGCGCAGCCGACAATGCATGACAGATCTTTTGGAGAGTCATCTTCGACTTTGACCACATATCCACCCCAGACGATGGCATCCTCCCCCCACGTATATGTTGAGGCGTCCAGTGGTTGTTCGTTCCAAGTTACCCCTGCTGATGGAGCGCGCCATCGACCCTGCGTTGGTTCACGCGGTACCCAAGTAACGATTGCAGCATCGCCTTCTTTGACATGGGTCACTTTTGAGCCTATGTGTGTTACTACTCCGAACCCCTCATGCCCCAGGAGTGAAGGGGTCACGGTCTCAGGGTTGTGCATTTGGTGCAGCTGCGAATGACACACCCCACTTGAGTAGAGTTTCACGATAACCTGATCACCCTGTGGATCGGGAATATTCACCTCGTCGACTACAAGCGGATTGCCGTGACCGGTATGGATGGCGGCTCTACTTTTCATGTTTTATCGATCCTTTATTCCTAATCATCAGCGGAATCAATGTTTTGATGAGTAAAACTTAACAAACCTTGTTTATTGCCCGGGCATATCTGCAAACCATGAGTCAACTTGTTGACATTCTACTCATTCAGCATCCATCACTATCTCAGTTTGAGTAGTGAACTCA
>DODG01000058.1:787-1786 GCA_003509065.1 Acidobacteriota bacterium | reverse complement strand
ATCATGTCTTCTCCTAGTTCTTTTCGCAGGCATTCGAGTTGTTCGTCTGAGAATATGGATTCTAAATCGGGAGAAGTCGTGGAAGCCGCAGTGTCCGAGGGTTGTTTGTCTTCTGTTGATTCCTTAGAAGTTGCTTTAGGGGTTATTTGTAAACTTGCTGGTTCAGTGGCGGTTGGCTGTGGAGTTACTTGTACATTTGCTGGATCTGTAGCGGTTGCTTCAGCGGTTATTTGCAATGCTGGTTCGGTGGCAGTTGGCTGTGGCGTTACTTGTATACCAACTGCTTGGATTAGATCTTCTAGTGCTAACTCACATGCTTCGATAGCCACAGAAATTTCGGCCAGGTCTTTTATTTCCAAAGAGCCATCTGAGGCTGATTCCATTATCTGGATCGTTTTTTCTTCGTTTTCTTTTAGTAAGCAACCTATTTGCTGAGCTGATAATCCTGTGCTCGCAAAAGCTGAATCACCGATAAGGCCACATTCGATCAAAAGCGGAACATGATCTGGGATCATGGAGAAGTCAAAAAGCTTTCCTGAGTCATCGGTGCGGAATGCTTCTAGTACATTCATAAGATCTGTTGGTCCCAGCTTATTTGCTGCACACTCAATGGCATTAATCCCGCCAAATTCACTAAAACCAAAAAAAGACTCACTTTTCGAGACGTTTTCCCGTTCTTGAATGTTGAGGCACAATGCAGATTGCAATAGTACGAAAATCGAATCAAAAGCTATGTCTTGTGTGGTAGTTGCCAAAATGATTTCAATCGGTACTCCGCTGGTTTTTTCTCTGATGCAATTTACTGTTGTGTCGCTTATTCCAACTGAATCAACCGTCATTTGACCGACTATTAACTCGTCAATCGTTTGTTGGGTGATGCACTTGTTCGTCGCGTCAAGAACCTCGGCTGACAATGAACTACCTAATAAACCGGAGGTATAGCTGAGATCAATAACAGATGCAGCTTTCTCTCTTCCTCCAAGGTTGTCGGCGAGGCAA
>DODG01000058.1:0-404 GCA_003509065.1 Acidobacteriota bacterium | reverse complement strand
TAATCGGTTGAAATGGAACTATGGTCGGAGATGGAACTGCTGGAGTGATTGCGATAAGTGTGGGTGTTGGTGGTACAGGTGTTTGTGTAGGTACAGACGTCTCATTTGAGCAACTGACTGATGCCGCTGCCAAAACCGAGATAAATATGAAAATTGCTAATCGCTTATCGAACATTAGGAACCCGGTACCCGTAGAGGATCACCATTTGAAGATAATGATACGGGAACGTACAAACAGTGAGTTAAAGTTTTTCAGTATGGGCAATTTTTCATACCATCTTATTGCTGCTGGCGAGATGTACGAGGGGATTTTGGTTGAAATACACGCTGTGGGTTATCTTAGCGAAGACTGAGTGGAATTGAATCAATCGCAGCGATCAAGATTTCCTATATCCCTGCTGCAG
>DODG01000132.1:2662-7370 GCA_003509065.1 Acidobacteriota bacterium | reverse complement strand
AGGCCAGATTTTCAGAGTCATGCTGTGCATACTTTCAGGAATTGCTAAAAATGGGAAGGTCTAATTGAAGAGTCATTATTTTAATGACTCCACGATTTTTTGGGAGGTTATTTGGTTTCTAATAGGGTCAAAGCAAACTGGGAATCGGAATCTATCCATTGTGCTTGCTGTGTAAAACCAACGCCTTCACACATTGCAATGACGGTTTCCGGCTCGTATTTGTAGGAACTCTCTGTCCAAATTCTTTCACCGGCACTAAGGGAGACGCAGCAACCTGCGCCCGTCAAGCAGACGACTTGATCAATTTGACTCTCCAGATAAGATTCCACGCGGGAGGCAGCGGCGTTCCAAACGACTCGGTGATTGAATTGCGATAAATCGAAGTCTGCGTCCAGTTCTCGATTGAGTCGCGCGAGTAAGTTTTTATTGAAAGCTGCTGTAACGCCGAGCGGGTCATCGTAGGCCATTAATAGATCGCATTCTGGCTTGACGAGATCTGTTCCGAGAAGAAAACGATCGCCAGGTCGACTTCGGGTACGGATGTTTTCAAGGAAGTGCTCCGCGTCTTGTTGATTCAGATTACCGATATTTGATCCTAAAAACAGTACAAGCGCCGTGTCTCGCTCGTCACGCTCGGCGAGTGCTGCTTCGAGACCTTTTTCATATGTTGATTCGTGAGGCACTACTGTCAGCGAATCGTTGTACTGAGAGAGATTCAGCGTTGAGAGTTCCAGGGCGGCGGGCGAAATATCGACGAAGTGTACGACTGGCGACTGCTGGCCGAACTGCCAGTTCGACAGCAACGATAACATTTTCGATCCATTTCCGCTTCCAAGCTCCACCAAAATGCTTGGTGAATTAGCTTTGGACATGATCGCCTCGCTACATTGCTTTAGGAGTCGAATTTCACCATTCGTGATGTTGTACCAAGGCAGTTCGCAAATTGCTTGAAATAGTTGTGAGCCCAGCGAATCATAAAGGTACTTAGACGGCAGTCGCTTGGGATTAGCCGAAAGTCCTTCGACTACATCGATGGCTAGCGTAGATTCTGACTCAAGCATCACGCTCATCGAGACGTCGCCAGTGCGTGTCATTGTGTGGACTCAGCATCGGACGTACATCGAAAACTGGCATACATATATGGGTAGTCCGGTCGGAACCAGTTTCTGAAGCTACGGCGGATCAATTCTCGTCCAGTCGCTTGAGAGGCTCCCTTGACAACGTAGTGATCATCATCAAAGAAATCCGAAGAATATTCTGGGTAGGAAGCCATTGTCTGAAAACCAGGAAATCCATTAAAGACCGTAGAGGTCCACTCCCAGCCGTTTCCAACCAAGTCATGCACACCCCACGCACTTGCCCCTGCAGGATATGAACCCACCGACACTGGGTCCCAGTTGCGGAAGTCAAAGTTCCCGTGGATTCTGCTAGGTTCTGCCTCGCCCCATGGGTGTAATTGTTCAGTTCCATTTGGTGTTCCGTATGCTGCTCGGTGGAATTCTGCTTCGGTCGGGAGGCGTTGACCCTTCCATTGCGCGTATGCCGCAGCTTCGTCGTGCGTCACATACACTGGCCAACTATGCGGCAGTGGGGTCAGCCCAAACATTCCACGCCACATCCAGCGGTTACTAATTCGTTCCCAGAACATTGGATGCAAACGTTGAGTTGCTTGTAGTCGTCTCCATCCTGCTTGCGACCACAGGCTACTGTTCAAGTACCCTCCAGCCTCGATGAAGTCCAGAAAATCCTGATTAGTTACGTTATAGACGTCGATTTCGAAAGCTGGAACTTCATCAATAACGAACTCTGGAAATTCGTTGTCCCATCCAAATGGAATTTCGTCAAGTTGATTTCCCAGCGTAGTTTTCCCCGCGGGTATGTGCACCGTTGTCGGTTTAGGTGCGGACTCGTTCCTGGGAGGCTCCATGTTAGCGGGTTTCTTCTTTTGGTCGGGAGATAAACGGTGCCACATATACAAGAGTGTTTCCTGATGCATAATCTCGTGTTCAAGCATTGTGAAGACGCTCTGTCCTCTACAGAGGGCTGGTTTGGCATCGTCTTCCAACGTTGCTGATGCAAGCATTTCGAGAATCACTTGATCCGCTTCCCTCGCATATTGTTGGACCGTCGTACGTTCTGGCCAAGTTTTAATGGCTGCTCTATTTGCTTCCTGAAAGTCACTTGGGTCGATTCCCCTCGCAAATAAAATTTCGAGATCATGGTTAATCCCAGCTTGGCCGAGGCCTTTCCTCAAAAAACAATTAACACTGAAAGCTGGAATATGACCTTCATAGAAGACGATCGGGTGCCGCAGAGGTATCGGTTTATCGTAGTACGTCTCTGGTTGGAGTAAATCGAATAGCATCTGTGTATGCCTACGATTTTTGAGATAGGAGTCGATAGCGGATTTCCGATCGACGACGTTTTTATTGATTAAATTGGTAACGTTCATGTGGATTTAATTGTCTTGTTTACAGATTTCTTTTGTCTACACCTAAATGGAATGGTCACTCAGATGGTGCCGGAGGTGGGACTCGAACCCACACAGAGTTGCCCCTACGGGATTTTGAATCCCGCGCGTCTGCCAATTTCACCACTCCGGCTTCAATAAAAGTTATCTGCGGCGATCTATGCAAATGATCACCTGAAGGAACGTAATTATAACATGGCGATTCTTTGCATATGTTCAGCATATTTAATTTCTTGGCTGGCCGTCGAATTGCCATAGATACAAGGTCCGCGGGTTTCCTCGATAGTCTTTGAAGATTTCGATGCGGTCAGGTAACCAGTCGCCCATGTCGAAAGCATGGGAAACGATCCTGGTTCCAGCTGAAAGTTGTCGAGTTAAAATCGGTCGTAATTTTATGTTCGAAGAGGACAGGAGATACAAGGTCACGACGGTCGCTTCAGATACGTCAGCCTGCAGTGCATCACCCAGAATAAACTCAACTCGGTCCGTGACACCTTCACGTCTCGCGTTCGCATTGGATTCTGCTATTCGTTGTGGGTCAAAGTCGATTCCGACTCCCCGCGCACCGTATCTTTTTGCCGCGGTGATGGGGATGCGTCCATCTCCGCTTCCAAGGTCATATACGATATCGGTGGTCGTGACCTCAGCTAACTCAAGCATGCGATTTACTACTTCTTGCGGCGTGGGAATGTAGGGTGCCAAATCAGGGTCACGAGGTTGGCTATCGAGTTGGCTCGGTGATCCACCCAGCATGAAAATTCCGATAATGATCGGATACACCACAGGACCAATATGTCGAATTGATATCATGGAAGTCTCCTAAAACAAGCCGTTACCGCACTGAGTTTTTACACCGAGAGCTCTGATTAGTCACTCATTCCAAGTATGGCTGCAAGTAGCACAACATGAGAGGCTGTTCGCATCATGGCTGAAATGTCAGCCCACTCAGTCGATTGTGCTCGGTCGCCACCACGCGATCCCCCAAGGCCAATCGCAGGTGTGCCGTTTCCAATTGCCACATTCATATTGGACGACCCTCTATTACTCACTGTTGGTTCCAGCCCTAAATATTTAGCAATGGCTTCGGCAGTAGTTACGAGGCGTGACATTCGTGCTCCAGGGATTTGGCCTCCTGGGGTAAGTTGGAATGCTTCCATTGTTAATGTGATTCCAGTCTCCTGGCTTACCTGTAGTAGTTCCGCTTGCACAGCAGTTTCGATTATTTGAATAACTTTATTGTCAAGCGAGCGGATATCGAGAGAGAACCAGCCAGTTGAAGGTTTATGGTTAAAGACCGACCCGCTTTGGAGTACAGATACGTTGATGACCGTTCGAGAATCACTATAAGTTTCTGGGTGTGGCAGTTGAAGAATTCGATCTACTGCTCTCGCTATGCCTTGGTTTACGTTTGGAAGCCCGCCCGATAACGAATGTCCTGGTGGCCCTTCTGCAATGATCTTCCACCAATGGATACCGATGGCACCGTAGCTTATTCGTCGGCCATCGCCAAGCACATCAATAAAGCCAATGGCACGATCTTTATATTGCTCATACAGAGCTTTCATTCCGACCAAACCGGTTTCTTCTTGCGCGACAGCGGCAAATACGAGGTCGTGCTCCGGTTGGAATCCCGCAGTGATTAAGGCAGCGGCTGCGGCGAGGATAGCAGCGGAGGTCGACGAAGTATTAGTACCAGGTCCAACGAGGCGATCTCCATCAATCCTGGGTGGTTCAGTTGCAGCCTTCTGATGGATGGTTACAGTCGCCAAATCATCGAGTGTTGCTACGAAGACGAGCGCCTTTTCCGATCGTCCAGGAATAACACCAATTACATTCGGTGTGTCATCGACCACTACGGATTCTAGCCCGACGGCACGCATCTTATGGGCCACCGCCTCTGCTCGCTCACGTTCGTGTCCTGATGGCGATACGATCGTCGCAATTTGTGAAAGAAATGAAGCGATAGTTAAGCGTTGTTCATGAAGGTGTTCGAGTGCAGTAGCAATAACAGGACCCTCAGCTGTGGTCGCGACTGTAGAGTGAGTGGTTGTTTGATTCGAGGAAGTTGGTTCTTGTACTTGAATTCCTTTAGCTTGGACTTCTGGGGCTAGGGTTACCAGAGAGCAAGCAAGCGCACCGAAGGCAACTTGGATAAAGCGAGTTGACGGATTAAGACCACGAGACTCATCACCTTTAAACATTTCACGTACTTTACTGCAGTTTGAATGGTGTAAGCGT
>DODG01000132.1:0-2311 GCA_003509065.1 Acidobacteriota bacterium | reverse complement strand
GTTTAGCTTGGAGGCTCTTATCGAAAGAGCTTGCTAAGGAGATCAATCGAAGCTTCGCTTGATTGATTTATAAGGCAAAGAAAAGGCGATAGTGGTTATATTTTGGTTGATTTATTAACTAAAATAGCTTAAACTGTAAAGCTCTAGAAAATTAGAAACGCCTTTCTTATAGGGTTACCTTACGGAATTGAGGACGATGTGAAATTTAAGGTTGGCGATAAGGTCATATACCCAAATCACGGGCTCGGTATTGTAGAAGGAATTGAAACGAAGACGATTCTGGGCACGGCGGGCGGATTTTATTTATTACGAATGACTGCTACTGACACTACGGTTATGGTGCCTGTGACGAACGTTGAAAACGTTGGTTTACGACGGGCGATTGTTGGTGATGAAATTGAAGGTCTGTTCAGTCTGTTGGGTCGAGGGAAGATTGACAGCCATGCGAACTGGAAGGGACGTTTTAAGGATAACTCGGATAAGATGCGCAGCGGTTCAATTTATGATGCTGTTGACGTGTTAAAAAATCTGATGTACCTGAGTCGTTCGAAGAATCTTTCGTTTCGTGAAAAGCGGATGCTCGACCGTTCGAAGTTTCTTGTTATAACTGAGATTGCTGAAGTCGGTGAGCTTGAAACCTCGGTAGTGGAGGAGCGCGTGGATAGCGCACTTGAGAAATGTTTTGCTGCAAAGAAGCGAGCCATAGCGAGGCGTGAAAAAGCCGCAAAAACGGCAAAGGCTACAAAGTCCACAGCACGGGTTGGATCACGTCGAACCACGCGAACAGCGCGCGCTTCGTAAATTCGTTTATTGTTAATATTGTTATAACAAATTTGTTGAACCCGATCCGGTTGCCACTGGATCGGGTTTTTTCTTAAGTTTGACGCAATGCTCGATATTTCATCATGAGAGTGTTCCGCTTCTGTATCAAGGCTCTCCGGTCGTCTGTAACCTATATTAGTGTCACCCTGTACACATTAGTCATAGGCCCACCAGCTATTATGCTGGCGTTAGTATTCCGCTCACCGGTAGTGTTGTACTGGACAGGATATCTAGGTGTTCGCCTGGCCTTTCGATTAGCTGGCATACAAGTTCAGTCTTCTGGGCTGACGCAGATTCAACCTCAACGGGTAGTTGTTTACTGCGCGAACCATACGAGTAATATCGAACCGTTAGTTCTGTTTCTATTACTTTCGCCGCATTATCCAAATATTAATATTCTCTACAAGGCAGGTTTACGAAAGATTCCAATCCTCGGTCTTGCATTTAAGCTTGGAGGTTTTGTTGAGATTGAGCGGGGTAATCGAGAACAAAGTAACCTTGCAATTGATCAAGCGGTTGTTAGTCTCCGTGAAGGTAGCTCGTTCTTAATATTTCCTGAAGGCACACGCAGTCAAACAGATGAACTACTCCCGTTTAAGAAGGGGGGGTTCATCATGGCGGTACGCGCACATGTTCCAATCATACCGGTAGCAATGTATGGTGGTCGTGCAGTCATGCGGCGAGGGAGTGCTCTATTAAATCCAGTGACGGTCCACGTGCAATTCGGCTCACCAATTAGCACGAGAGATCGAGAATTTGCAGACCGGGAAGAACTGATAGCCGAGACAAAATCTGTGATTGAGGATATGTTGGGGCGATGGAAATCGAGTAGGCCATTAACCACAAGCGAATAGTTAATCGTGTTCCTACATGTGACCGAATCGATTACTATGATCATGCTGACTCGACTTAAGGTTTTGCTTTTAGAGATCCTGGCTACCGATTATAGGTGGTGAACCGTGTCTGATATTTCTGAGTTCACGACTAACCGCTTGTCTGTTTATTTACGTTGCCTTGGTCAGCTGGAGGCTTCTGGTGTTCGCGCAGTATCTTCCAAAACACTTGCTGAAGACTTTGGTTTAAATGCGGCTCAGATTCGCAAAGACCTAGCGCATTTTGGAGAACTTGGAGTGCGCGGTGTTGGCTATTATGTGAAAGATTTACGACGCCAGTTGCAGCACATTCTGGGCCTGGATTGCGGTTTCACAGTAGCGATCATGGGAGCGGGGAATTTGGGCCTCGCACTGGCCGACTATCAGGGTTTCAAACAGGAAGGATTCCGAGTCGCCGCGCTATTTGACAACCTCCGTGAAAAAGTCGGAACAAGATCACGAAATGGCATTCCTATTTACGATATTAAGGAACTTAAACGGGTGGCCAAGCGTGAAAATATTGCAATCGCAATAATCGCTGTTCCGATTCGATCTGCGCAAACAGTAATTGATAAGGTTGTTCTGTCCGGCATTAAGGCTATTCTGAATTTTTCTCC
>DODG01000228.1:2822-3585 GCA_003509065.1 Acidobacteriota bacterium | reverse complement strand
CACCATTCCATCAAGCCCTTGGGAGATCAACGATGTGTCTGTACTTCTGACTCATGCAATCATGAAGTTGTGATCAAATTGCAGGAACTAGCGAGTTCCAATTGCTGGTCTGGTCATAGGCATGGGCTAGTTGAAGAAGTGTTAGATCATCGTGCAGTCCGCCCGTGAGCATCGATCCGACTGGAATTCCTGCATCACCGAATCCAGCCGGCATGCTTATTGATGGATGCCCCGAAATATTGAATGGAGAGGTATAGCATGCATTGATACCGCGTGAGTGTTCGCCTGGCCGTCGAGATCGCTCGGCCGTGGCAAATGGCGAGGTAGGCGTTGCTATAGCTTTTAATTTAAGCCTTGTGAGAATCTCAGAGAAGTAGTTTCGAAAAGCCCGGCCGACTTCACTGGCGTTGAGGACGTCGTTTGCTGAAAGAAATGCACCTTGTAGAAGGTAAACACGAGTTATAGGCCCGTAAAGATTCCAGTGTAATTGGAGTGATTTCTGGTGACGCTGATATGCCTCGGAATTTAACACTAGGAAGTTTGCGGATCTGGCCTCTGCCATTCCACGAAGATCAAATTCGACCAATTCACAACCGAGGGATTCGAGTTTTCGTAGAAATGATTCAAACGCTTCAACTACTTCGGGTTCATTTGGTGCTGAGTTAACAAACCTGCGTGGTACACCGATACGCCATCCGGAAATATCAGCTTTGATGTTGGTAGCGTACGCAGGGACTTTTCCTGGCCAGCTCATGTCGTCTTC
>DODG01000228.1:0-2446 GCA_003509065.1 Acidobacteriota bacterium | reverse complement strand
CGGCATAGAGGTGAAATCTCGCTGTGGCCGTTGTGATCCATCCCGAGTCGGCTTACAAGTCCATGTGTTGGCTTGATGCCGTAGAGATTATGTGCGCCCGCTGGCAGACGGGCACTACCGCCGCCATCAGTTCCGATAGTCGCTGCGGCCATTCGAGCTGTAGTTGCTGCTCCAGATCCACTGCTTGATCCAACAGACATTCGGTCAGGGTTCCATGGCGACCATGGCGGTGGCATGAGGTCTGTTTCGGAGGGGCGTGACCAGCCGAACTCGTTTAAATTGGTCTTACCTATGATGATGGCACCGGCTTCACGTAATCGCTTTACAGTTGAAGCGTCTTCTTGAGGGATCCAGTTTTCCAGCAATCTTGAATTGTCAGTGGTGCGCAGACCCTTTGTCGGGATAGAGTCTTTGACACCGATAGTTGCACCAGCCAGAGGGCCCAGTTTTGCGCCGTTTTCTCTGGCCTCATCGATTGATCGCGCTTGTTCTAGAGCACCGTCCGCATCGACTGTAATGAATGAGTTCAATTGTGGATTTAGGCGGTTTATTTCATCAAGCTGTGTCTGTACGAGTGCGACTGCTGAAATCTTGCCCTCCTGGACAAGTCTTACCTGTTCCGACAGAGACAGTAGGCTTGAAGAGGTGCTCACTATCGATTTCCCTCTACAGTTCGTGACATTGTTGAGACATCAATTTCTCCGTCGAATGGCTGAATCAGGCTTTCCATTAAATCTGCTGCAGTTCGTACACCATCGATTAACTCTTTTAGTTGATCGATATCGCCGTTTGACAAAGGTACGATCTGTCTACCTCGAGCTTCAACCTGTTCATCTGTTCGATATTCCATATTGCAAGTGATCTCTCTAGTGTTTGTCGCTTCGTGACCAAGCTTACTCCTAGTAATATGGCGTCGAATCAGACAGCAGACAGGTTAGCTTAGGAAGGGATTTTTATTTGCGTACGAGTTTGCCGATTATCAGACATGAAGAGATTTCTGCTCAGTCTGGAATGGTTGTTGCTCAACATGTGGCGGCCGCTCAGATTGGTGTGGAGGTACTCAGGCGTGGGGGAAATGCAGTCGACTCCGCCGTTAGTACCGCTTTTGCGACTGGTGTGCTGCTTCCAATATGGAACGGTATCGGTGGTGGTGGATTAATGACGGTGCATTTCGACGGTGATGATGGTGGAACGATCGATTTTGGAATGCAGGCACCAGGTTTAGCCCATGCTGAAATGTACGACCTTGAAGATGAACAGGATGTGCAGGGCCCCTCTCGACGATTTTCCTGGATGAAGGTAAAGAACAATGCCAACACCGAGGGTTATACATCCATTGCGATTCCAGGGACTGTCGCAGGGTTATCGACGGCTTTGGAAAAATGGGGAACCATTGATCTTGATCAGGCGGTAGCTCCCGCTGTAAAACTAGCGCGGGACGGGTTTCCTCTTCCTCGGACAGTCGCACTGTCGTTGTCTGAAAGACATGCTCTTTTGTCGAGATTTTCCACCACTGCTGACGTGTATTTGAATAACGGATCACCTTTGTCTCCTGGCTCCCACTTTGTACAGAGCGAGTATGCACTGACACTCGAACGATTGGGACGCGTTGGAGCATCGGAACTTTACGGTGGTGAGACCGGAGCGCGTATCGCTGAAGATGTGAAACAAAACGGAGGGTACCTGCGTTTGAGCGATTTTGAGCAGTATCAGCCTATTGTTCGTGATCAAGTGTTGTCGGGTACATACAGGGGCGTGGGAATTTCAGCGGTTAAAGGTCCGTGCGCTGGGCCGACTGTACTGGAGATATTGAACATCCTAGAACAGTTCGATATTGCAGCTATGGGGCATGGTACGGTTGATTTCATTCACACAATTATTGAAGCGATCAAGCTATCTGCCGTTGATAGGTTCAGCTTTATGGGTGATCCGGCAGTTATCGGATTTCCAATTGACGTTCTAGCTGGGGCTGAGTACGCCATTAGTCGAGCTGCGGAAATCGATTCTTCCAGAGCGAAGGTATTTCCAGAGGGAGATCCATGGTCATGTGTGGGTATGGAGAAGCCGGATGCATTTCCAGAGCCAGCAGGCGGATCTCCTGATGACGGAACTACTTCGTTGGCTACGGTTGATAAAGATGGCAATATGGTGGCGTTGACTCAAACTAATCTTGGGTTTAGTGGTGTGGTAAATCCCGGCGTCGGCGTGATGATGAATAACGCGATGGGTTGGTCAGCGCCGATGCCCGGAACAGTTAACTCGATTGCACCTTTTGCACGAGCTCTGAACAATATGACGCCGATGATTCTTCACAAAAAAGGTCAGGCAATGATGGCTATCGGAGGTTCAGGAGGGCGAAGGATTTGGCCTGCAGTGGCTCAGGGAATCGTCAATACGATTGATTTTGGGATGGGTTTACAGGAAGCAATTGAGATGCCAAGAATTC